>CAZFFN010000150.1:0-6484 GCA_964518165.1 uncultured Thermoplasmatales archaeon | reverse complement strand
ATTGCTGTGAGAAGAGTCCATCCACGTGGTACTTCTTCAGTTTGCAAGGACTGTGGTGGAGATATAAGGAGGAGTCCTTCTATCCATTCAGTTTGTAAATCTTGTAAGAAAGAGTATAACGGGGATTGGCTCGGTGCAGTAAACATCGTAAGAAGATTCTTCTTCTATATGTCGAAGAATCTGGGCATCAGTGAATCATGCCCTAAACAAGGTAAAGATGATTCAAAGGGAAGTATCATTGCACCAACACCTACTGAGGTGTTAGCCTATCGTGGGCTGATGGTTCGCCCAATGAGGATTTAACCTTGAAGCCATTCATTTCAATGGGTGGTAGTTCACATAATAAAAACAAACAAAAAATAATACTAGTGAAAAAAGAAAACTCTGCACATGTAAAAACAAAAAACACAAATACTGTCAATATTCAATAAAAAAAATAAATTATTTTTTTCTTTTACCAGATAACATCTGATAACAAGTAGAACCCACTACAGCAGCCTCTTTTCCTTCTCCAAAAACCTTTATCGATGGATCCATAGATGCAACAAGATTCAAAAACAGAGACACTGTATCACCACGTCTCATCATAACCGCAACAGGATTACGAACAACATTTTTCAAAGTATCAACAGGATTATTCACAAAATCACCAAAATCTCCAACCTGTGCACAACAGTAACTTAAATGACCACTTGGATTGATATTAATATTATTAGATGGAATAACCAGATTTTCACCTACTTTCACAAAAAAACCTTTAAGTTCATTACAACCATCGGATTTAATAAGACTATTAGTAGTAACCTTATAGTTTTTAGTTGGATTAAAATTACTTTTTGAAGCATTTTTAAAATCAGAATATTTGCCAATATCCATTGTTTCGAAAGCACGTCCAGCAAAATAAATTTCTTTTTTAGGAATACCATATAAAAAAGGAGAAGAAAAATGATTTTTTTTACATGCATACCACATATTATCAAGCATATCACGTATGGAACTATTAGATGGAGGTGAATGAAAAGGATCTGTTGAGATACAAATCCTTGTTTTGCCAGTATCATTGTTTTCTAAATCTATATGTTTATTCCAAAAAGATAAAACCTTGCAAGTTTGGTCTTTATTAGATGCAAATCGTCCATTTGTCAAAATCCAGATATCATACTCTGGAAGATTTTTCCTTAGTTTTTTTAAAAAAAAACTCTGTTCTTTTAAACGTTCTTTTTCATCTAATGTTTTACCATTTTTTTCCCTGGGCCAGGTGTAGAATTCGCCACCAGAAAGTCGAATGTGAGGTCGACCGAATGATAATTTTTTGTATTCATTCCCTATTTTTAAAATTGTTTTATAATTGTTACCATGTAAACATTCTAAGTATGATGCCGAAATTTTTTCTGTTAGTTTAGCTGGTGGTTTTTTTAGGTTTTCTAGTTTTTTAAGAACAGAATTGGATTTGAAATCAAAATCGATTTTTTTATTTTTAAAAATAATTCTGAACCTGTTTATCAGATTGTATTTTTTGATGTTTTCAATGATTTTTTCGCAGTCAGATGTTTTTGTGAATTCTTTACATTCTGGACCTGAATTTGTTACACAATGTTTGCAATAATCATTGCAGTGGAATGTTAGATCCCATTCTACTTTATGAATGGCGGGTATTGGTGTTTTATCTAAAGGTATCATTTCTGGCAGTATTTTTTTATTTTTTGCAGCTTTGATGACTTGCTGCTGAAAAATTTTAGCATCCACAATTCTATTTTTGCTACTGTTTTTTAACTTTTTATAATTTTTGATACAAAATATGTTCAATTTGAATAACTCGTTGTTTCAATTAGAAATATTTAAGTGAATCTTAGTATTTATCAATATTAAATGAAAAAAATCGATGAAACCGATAAAAAAATAATACAAATGATAAACGATGACTGGGAACAAGGAATAACAAAAATTGGAAAACAAATAGGTCTTTCCCATACTGCAATACGATCTCGATTGAAACGACTAAAAAGAGATCTATTGGATGTAAAATGTAACATAGACATAGAAAAACTCGGATTAAAACTCTTTTTAATATGTCTAGAAGCCCGGTTTAAAAGCAAAGTAATAAATCATGTAGAAAACTGCCCGAAAATAATAAACTATTTTGATACATATGGTGAGTATAATTTTATAATGCTTGCAGTAGCTGAAAACACCGATACTATGGAATCAATGGTGGAACAATGTTTTTCTTTTAATTTTACTGATATAACAAAATACACAGTGATTCCAATAACAAATTCACCTTTTATGTCTCAGCCACTTAAATTTTATTCAGATGAAGAAAAACAAAAAATGAAATGTGATTTTAAAACAGAATGCCCTGATTGTGAACTTTATCAAAGAGATAGATGTGTAGGATGTCCTCTTTATGAGGGATATAAAGGAATTTTATAAAACATTTTTAGGTAAAAAATAGGTTTAAATTAAGCAAAAACGTTATAAAAACATCTTTTATTTATATATTCAAAAAATGAATGGTGAAATGATAGGGGTAGGGATTGATAAACTTAAAGATTTAAAATGGGGTAGTCATCTCTGTCATTTTTATAAAAATAAAGATGACTTAATAGAGTTGATGCTAAAATTTGTAAATGATGGTTTAAAAAACAATGATTTTTGTTTTATAGTAACCTCAGACCCTATAAACAAAGATGATGTTGAAAAATTAATAAATAAAAATATTCCAAATTATAACGAAAATCAAATCGAAATTATTTCTTACAAAAATTTTGATAAAAAAAACATAATAAATAAAATCAAAAAAAATAATGAAAAAATATTAAAAAAAGATTTCAGAGGAATCAAAATTTTCTCAAATTTAGGCTGGCTTAAAGAGGAACATTGGGATGATTTCAATGAATACGAAAGTCAGATAAATTTATTGATAAATAACATGAAAACTATAGCTATCTGTGCATATAATTCAGAAAAACATACACTTTCAGAAATAGTATCAATTTCAAGGAATCATCCAATCATAATACTTAAAGAAAAAAATGAATGGAAAATAATTAAATGTTTGTATAAAAAAAAAGCTGCTGAAGAAATTAAAAACTCTCAAAACAAATATCAACACCTTTTTAAAACAATGGCTCAGGGAGTTGTTTATCAAAACAATGAAGGAGAAATTATTTCAGCAAACCCTGCAGCTCAGGAGATTTTAGGACAAAATCTTACTGAAATGCAGGGAAAAACATCTGATGATAAAAACTGGAAAGCTATAGAAGAAAACGGCTCCGAATTACCCGGAGAGAAACATCCTGCTATGGTCTCTCTTAAAACTGGTAAACCCGTAAAAAACACAATAATGGGTGTTTTCAACCCCAAAGAAGAAAGATACCGTTGGATAAATGTAAATGCTATACCTCAGTTCAAAAATGGTGAAAAAAAACCTTATCAGGTTTACACTACTTTTGATGATATAACTTATAAAAAAGATTTTCAGGATAATCTTGTCATAAAAGAAAAAGCTATAGATTCCTCGATAAATGCTATAGCTATAACTGATCTAAGTGGAAACATAACCTATGTCAATGATTCCTTTATGGATCTCTGGGGTTATAAAGACGAAGAACAAGTTCTTAATAAACCTATGATAAAATTCTGGAAACTTAAAGGAAAATATGTCGATATTATTGATTCTTTAACAGAAAAAGGTGGTTGGACTGGTGAACTTATAGCTGAGAAAAAAAACAGTGAACATTTTGATGTTTTAGTATCAGCAACAATGGTGAAAAATCTTAAAAATAAACCAGTTTGCATGATGGCATCTTTTGTTGATATTACACAGAGAAAAAAGGTTGAAAAAGAGATAATAAAAACCAAGGAATATCTTCAAAACATTATTGATAGTGCTTCAGAAATAATTATTTGTTTTGATGAAAATTTTAATATTTCTATATGGAATAAAACAGCTGAAGAGTTAACTGGTTATAAACAGAGAAGTATTCTAGGAAAAAAAATCTATAAAATCGATGTTTTTAAAGATAAAGAAAAAATAACTCAATTAATTAAAACTACTCTTGAAGGTCATCGACCTGGTGAAGAAAAAATTATTTTAAAAACTAGAGATGGTTCAGATAAACTTATTCAGATCTCTTCATCAGCTGTAAAAACAGATAAAAGTGATACCTCTTGTGTTTTACTAATAGGGAGAGATATAACTTATCAAAAGGAAGGTCATGGAAAACTTATCAAAGGAAACAGTTATATTCTTGTTGAAAAAAACAATGAAGAAGCTCTTACTTTATTTTCTGAACTTACTAAATCTAATTACAGTGGAATAATTATAACCCGTGATAATCCTGATATAATTAAAAGTAAGGTTTTAAAAACAAAAAGTAAAATTTTTATTTTAAACGAGGAAAAAAATATTGGTTTTAATAATCTTTCTAATTTAGATGATCTTTTTCAAAAAATTAAAAACTTTGCTGAAAATAATTCTGATGGAATTATACTTCTTGACAGAGTTGATTATCTAATTACCATGTTTTCTTTCCAAGAATTTTTAAAAACTCTTTATAAAATAAACAGCATAGTTCTTAAAACAAAATCTTTACTTTTGGTAAATGTAAACCCGGATTATTTAGATATAAAACAAGTTGCACTATTGGAGTCTGAATTGAAAAATCTTCCTAGTAAAAAAATAAAGGATTTATCTCTTGATGAGAAAGTTTTTGAAATACTAGAGTTTATTGATGAAGAATGTAGTAGAAATATTGTGGTAACCTTTAAGAAAATTAGTAGACATTTTTCAATTGTTAAAGCTACAACGGCTAAACGGCTGAAGATACTTGAGGATAATGATTTAATAAATATTAGAAAAAAAGGAAGATCAAAAGTTATTAGTGTTACAAGAAAAGGAAAGGTTTTATTGAAAAAAAGAAGTGTTTTTTAACCTTTATTTTACCATTTTTTTACCAATTATTTATGTATCTTTTTATAACAAAAAAATATTATTTTATAATAACGGCCAGCTGTGTAAAGCTTAACTATGGATGGGATCACAAAAAAATTATTAATATTAAATAATTCGGCCAAATATGAGGTTTATCATCCCTTAAGGAAACTTTCCCTTGTTAGGAAGGCATTCCACTCCTATCTAATCTGCTGGTCGTTCAATCCCTTATTAAATAATATGATGAAGGAGTGATGTATATTACAAAGGAAATAATGGTTGTTGATGATGAAAAAGCCGTAGGTTACTCTGTAGAACAAGGTCTAAAATATTTAAATGCACCTTACAGAATCTTTTTTGCTGATAGCGGGGAAAAATGTATTGATTATCTTAAAAAACATAAAAATTTACCTGATCTTATACTATTGGATATTATGATGCCTGGTATGAGTGGATGGGAAGTTTATGATAAAATCAAAGAAAATAAAAATTGGTCCAGAATACCAATTGTTTTCCTAACAGCTCGTTCAGACCCTATTGCAAAGAATGCTGGTTATTCTTTAGCGGAAGATTATATTCAAAAACCTTTTGATTTAAATGATTTAAAAAAGAGGCTGGATATTTTTTTAAATCAATAAACTTTTTTATATATCATTATTTAGACCTTTTTTATACTTTTTTTAATCCTTTTTTTTGCCAAATTTATAAATAGCTGGAATTTATTTAACAAATTATAAAACCGCTTTGGAGGTGGATGTTAGTCCACATTAGTACAAATATGATGGGATGTAGTTAGATGTTCAACTACATTAGAGAGAGCCTATTTTATTTGTATTTCTGTGGACTAAATTTATTCATAAATCCAAAGAAGCATTAAAAAATATGTTATCTTTGGATGTTTCTAAAAAATCCCACCTTTTTAGCAAAAATCTGAGAAATAAATAATTTGAAAAATTTGGAATGGGATGCACTATGGCTGCTAAGCAGGTTAGTAAAGAAAAAAAGAAAGAAGAGAAAAAAAACGCTGAAGATGTTCATGATGTAATAAAGAAAAGCCAGGCTGTTTTAGATGGAATGGTTGATCCTTTTTTTGTAACCGATAAAAACTTGGTGATTCAGTATATTAATGATGCAGCGTTAAATGCGTTGGGTTATAATAAAAGTGAAGTCGAAGGTAAGATGACTTGTGCTGATTTTGCGAAAACACCACTTTGTGGAACTAGTAAATGTACTATTAAACAATGTATAAACACTCATCAACCAGTAGCAGGTCAAACTGAGGCTACCACTAAAGATGGAGATAAAGTACCAATTAGAGCCAGTTGTAACGCTCTTTATAACTCTAAAGGTGAACCTGTTGGCGGATTTGAATACATCCAGGATATGACAATTGAGAAAGATGCTGAAGCTAAAGAAGCGAGTTTCATGCAGGGAATAACAGATGTTGTTTTTCAGACTGATAAAGATCTTGTTATAACAAAAGTTAATGATGCTTTTGTTAAAAAAATGGGATACTCTCGTGAGGAAGTCGTTGGTAAGATGACTTGT
>CAZFFN010000149.1:0-1789 GCA_964518165.1 uncultured Thermoplasmatales archaeon | reverse complement strand
ACTACTGAGAAAAAAGAAGATAAAACGCCTAAAAAAGAGAAAAAGGAAGATGATAAAAAAGAAAAAACAGAAAAAAAGAAAGATACAAAAAAATCATCTCCTAAAACTAAGGCTAAGAAAAAAACTGCTGATGATAAATAAAAAACATTTTTTTAGATGTTAGATGCAAAGTGTAATTGAGGAGAAAAATTTATATAATCCTCTTTTTATTTTTGATATGTAGGATGCACTGTAGTTATGAATATTTAGTCAAAATGTAATTTTTACAAGATACATTTAAATATTGTGATTAAGAAAATATGCTCTCGTATCTATTAATTTAGTTAGTATATATGCTTTGAAAAAAAAGAGGTTGAGTGAGTTTGAAATTTAGGAGGAGATTAAACAATTATGCAGTTAGTCCAGTTATTGCTATTATTTTGGTTATGATGATAGTTACTTCGGTTACTGCTGGTATTTTTGTGTGGGGGCAGCCTTATATTGAAAATCTGCAGAAAACTTATAATGAAGGGACTATTTTTTCTCAGATAGAAAGTCTTGATGAAAGTTTTGATAATGTTTTAAGGGGTTCTTCGGGGCATAAAACAGTTAATACTATTCATCTTCAAGAAGGTTCTAGTGTTGATATTGTAGAAGAGACTAGTAGGACTTTGCTTAGTTATTCGTATGATCAAGGTTTTAATTTTAGTGTTTCTCAGTTTGATGATTTTGGGTCTGATAGTATAAATGTTTCGGTGGATAGTGGTTCTTTTGATAGGGCTGAGATTGTATGGCTTGATGATTCGCGTGGTACTTGTTTTCTTGCAGAAACTCAGGTTTTAATGGCTGATGGCGGTTATAAGAATATTGAGGATGTAAGTGTTGGAGATTTTGTTAAATCTTATGATTTTAATTTAAATAAAGTTGTTGGTAGTAAAGTCATAAATGTTTTTCATCACTGTTCTGAGGAGATGAATGATTTTTATTTAACGATTAATAATGAGTTGCGTGTTACGCCCAATCATCGTTTTTTTTCAGATGGAAGTTGGGTTCAAGCAGGAAATCTTCAGATTGGTGATACTTTGTTTTCTTCTGATTTGGGTCATATTTATATTTATTCAATTGAAAAATTTTTTAATAAAGAATCAAGTTATGATTTAACTGTTGAAGGTTTACATAATTATTTTGTGAGATTAAATGAAAATAATGTTTTAGTACATAATGATGATATTGATCAAAGCCAGTTAACATATGATACAGATTTTCCTATTTATAATGATATATTTGGGCGAAAAACATCTTATGGTGCACAGTCTTTTACTCCATCCCAAGATAATCTTTCAAAAGTTGATTTATATATTAAAAGAAATGGGAACATTGGAAGTTCTATCATCGTTCAGATAATAGAAGAAAGGCTTGACGGTGAAATTAAAGCTGAAGCAATAAAAGATCCTGGAGATATTGGTACAACATATGGTTGGGTTAGCTTTGATTTTGAAGATGAAGATATTGACGTAGGGCCGGAGAAACCCTATTTTATAGTTGTATCAACTCAACGTGGAGATGAACGTTTTAATAATTATGAATGGGGCTATAATGAAAGGGATGGATATAATCGGGGTTCTGCTTGGTTTTGGGATGGTCGAGAATGGCGTGAGCAAAGAGATTTTGATTTTTGTTTTAGAACGTATTATCCTGTAGGCTCGCCGCCTCCTGTTGCTGATTTTAGTGGTAGTCCTCGTTCTGGTTCTGTTCCTTTAACTGTTAGTTTTTCTGATTTGTCTAGTGGTAGTCCTACTAGTTGGAGTTG
>CAZFFN010000148.1:0-3735 GCA_964518165.1 uncultured Thermoplasmatales archaeon | reverse complement strand
AGGCGAAGGCCAATTCATCGAATTCAAAGAAAATTTTAGTAAACATATCGTAAAAGATATTGTTGCTTTTGCTAATGCCTCAGGCGGAAGGATCTTCATCGGTATAAATGATGAAAACAAAATAAGAGGAATTGAAATCACAAATGATCTTAAATCTAAAATTGTTGATATCGGAAAGAATTGCGATCCAAAAATAGTTCTAAATTTAGAAGAATATGAAAATATATTAATTATCGAAGTTGAAGAAGGAAAAGATAAACCCTATCAATGCTCAAATGGTTTTTATCTTAGAATTGGGTACAATTCTCAAAAACTTTTACGTGATGAAATCATTCAATTTTGCATATATGAAAACAAGATCCGTTTTGATGAACAGATATGTGAACACTTTGATTTTTCTGATTTTGATGATGAAAAATTTGAATATTATCTAAAACTTGCTCGTATCTCTAAGAGTCTTGAAAGAGATGACATTCTTCGTAGTTTACATGTTTTAACTGATAAAGGAATGACCAATGCCGGTGTTTTGTTTTTTGCAAAAAAACCATTTAAATATATTATGACCTCCCGTATTCGCTGCGTTCTTTTCAAAGGTAACGATCGTGTTCATATCCTTGATAAAAAAGAAGTTGATAAAGGAATTATTGGTAACATCGAATTTGCTGTGAGATATCTTGAGGAACATGTCCCGGTACGCTTTGAAATTAAAGGATTATATCGGAAAGAGTTTCCACAATTTCCAAAAGATGCATATCGTGAGGCAGTTGTAAATGCAGTGATTCATCGTGATTTTTTTGATGGTGGTGAAGTTGCTATTGAAAAAATGAAGGATTTTATCTATATTAACAATCCTGGTGGTCTTGTGCCCTATCTAAAAAAAGAGGAGTTTGGTAAAGTGAGTAAACCTCGCAATACCCTTCTTGCTGATCTTTTGTCTCGTACATATTTTATGGAAAAAGTCGGCACAGGTATAAAAAGAATTCAAGAAGAATGCAAGAAAAATAATAATAAAGTAGAGATTACACCATCAGAACATCATTTTCATGTAACCTTAGAATCTTTCAAAGAAGAGAGAATGAAACAAGGTTCGGAGAAAAGTTCGGAGAAAAGTTCGGAGAAAATACTTTCATTAATTCGTGAAAATCCTAAAATTAGTGCAAAGGAAATATCTGAAATTATCGGAATAAGCTCAAGAGCTGTAGAAAAAAATATTGCAAAACTTAAAGAAAAAGGATTCCTTAAGAGGGTGGGTCCTGCAAAAGGAGGTTATTGGAAGATAATCAAGTAAAACTATTATCTTTGATTGTTTTGTTATTTATAGATTTAAAATGTTGTGAGTCCTCATAAGTAAAAAACCAGATCCATGCTAATCCGAGGATACTGTAAAATAGTTTTTTTATACTTCAACCATTTCATACCAAAAACTTTTTATGTCTTTAAATACTTTCACCGAACGGTGAAACAATTAATTTGAGTGAAAAAGAGGTTCAGCAAAGAGTACAAAAACAATTAAAAACATTACTTTCACCAATACAAATAAACAAAGTCAAACAGGGATATCACAATCAAAATCAAAGAACCACTTATCTGATTGTCAAAACTAATTATAAGGACAAAGAAACAACGTTTGTCATTGAAGTAAAATCAATTGGTGAACCAAGATATATAGAACAAGCAATAACCCAAGTAAACGTATTATCAAAAGAAATACAGAACAGTTATCCCGTTGTTGCATCCTCCTGTATAAGTGAAACATCACAAAAGATATGTAAAAACTCAAATGTTGGTTATATTGATCTTCTTGGAAATATCTACATTGATCTTCCCCATATCCATATAGAAAAAGAAAGTAAGAAAACTAAACAAGTCGAAAAGAAGAAACAAAAACAATTATTTTCACCAGTAGCAACAAGAATAATCAGATCAATATTAAACCAGCCAAAAGAAAGTTGGACACTTCAATCACTTTCAGATAAAAGTAACGTAAGCTTAGGATATGCTCATCGTGTAGTTGAAAAACTTATTGATAAAAAATTTATAGAAAGAAACAAAGTCTATAAATTAGTACTATCTGATAAAACAAGATTACTAGATAAATGGAGAGAAAATTACTCATTTAACGATAATGTTATTTATTCTTATTACACATTTGAGAAAAATAAAAACACTCTCTTTAATAAAATACAAAAAACCTCAAAATCAATTAATTCTTCATATGCGTTGACACTTCATTCAGGAGCATCATTTATTGCACCCTATGTACGATATACTGATGTACATTTATACATCAAATCCAACATGAACGAATGGATTAAACAATTAGATCTTAGGCCAGTTGAATCAGGAGCAAATATCTATCTCATAAAGCCGTATGATGAAGGTGTAATGAAGCATCTTCAGACAAGCAAAGGAAATAAGATTGTATCAAATATTCAACTCTATCTAGATCTTTATTCGTATCCAAAAAGAGGAAAAGAACAAGCTAAGAAAATAAGAGAAGAAAAAATTCATTTTTAACTAAACAATATAAAATGTGAAAATTATGGCAAGAACAGATGATACATATCCTGAAGAAATCGTCATATTATCAAAATCAGCAATGCTTGAATTATGGAGAAGCTTACATAGATACAACAAAGGTATGACATTAATAGGAGGATGGGTACCATATTTTTTATTGGAAAAATATGGTGGAAAATCCTACGAACAGGACCATATAGGCTCCATCGACATCGATATTGCTCTTAATAAATCAATCATTTCAAAAGAAGAATACGCCAATATTGAACAATTAATGCAAAACCTTGGTTAAAGACATAAAATTGATAGTGATAACCATCCAATTCCATTCGTTTTTCTTAAAGATTTTCCAACTTCAAACACCCCCGTCACTATCGAAGTTGATTTTGTTGGATCATATTATGGAAATGACGGGCATCGCCATCAACGAGTTAGGGGATTACTTGCAAGAAAATGCCATGGGGTTGATATTGTATTTAATAATTATATTAAAGAACAAATTAAGGGACAATTTCCAAAAGGAGGCAATGCATCAGAGACTGTGCGAATTGCCAACATTATCGCTTCTTTAACGATGAAAGGAATCGTTTTAGGGGAGCGATACAAAGAAAAAGATGCCTATGACATCTATTATTTGATAACGTATTTTAAAAATGGACCAGTTGACGTGGCAAAAGAAATAAATCCTTACATAAAAAATGACTTGGTAACTGAAGCAATAACTACGATTAAAAAGGATTTTGATAGTAGAGAAGCATCAGGCCCCTCATGGGTAGCATCTTTTTTAAATGAAGGTGGAGATAAAAGAGAAAGAAGAATAACTGACGTATATATGAATATTAATGAATTTTTGAAAAATCTCAAAGAAAATAAAAATTAATTTAGGCTTTTGGAAATCCTGAGTTGTTAAATTAAATTCCCTCAACTTTTTTTAGCATACTCTTTCATAAATTTTTGTTTTTTTTTGTTTTAATCTTCAAAGCTTCCATAACAGCCTTTTCTATTTAATTTTTAATACAAGTTTTTTTCCAGACGCGAAGGGCTTATGGTCTACATCCAACAACTTATTAACAAAAAAAAGATTAAATACTACATAGGTATAGTATTAATCATGAGTCAAACATTTAGCGTTGTTGTTCATAAAGAAAAAAAATATTATGTTGCAGAATGTCCTGAAGTCGGCACTGTTTCTCAAGGAAAAACAATTGAGGTAGC
>CAZFFN010000147.1:0-4270 GCA_964518165.1 uncultured Thermoplasmatales archaeon | reverse complement strand
TATGTTGCTATAAATAATTCTTATATTTAGGGGTAAAAAAAAGAATGACTGAATGTGAATGTCCAAACATTTACAGAAAAATGGATTTTCCCATAGAATATATAGTTAAAAAAATAACTAATGTTAAGAGATTTATTGTTAACGAATTTGTGTATGGTGGACACATATTAGCATTGGGTTCTTCTTTTGTTGCAGTTTCTACAATGATATTGTTCAACTTTGCAATCCGATGGGAATTTTTACCAATCATATATCTGATGACGCTATGTATTTATAATTTTGACCATTTCAAAGAATTAGAAACAGATCTTTCAAATAATTCAGGTAGAGTAAATCATCTTTTAAAATATAAAAAATTACTGCCATTTTTTATTGCTTTTTATGGGGTTGTTTCAATTGTCTTATTACTTGTTTTTGGAAACCTGCAAAGTATATTTTTTGGGATAATATTTCTATTTATGGGTCTTGTTTATTCATATAAAGTAAAAGAATTTACTAGTAAAATCCTTGCTTTTAAGAATTTTTATACTGCGTCAGCTGTTGCTTTATCCGTGTTTTTTACAGTTATATATTGTGGTTATGGTGTTAGCTATCTATTTCTTACAATTTTTATTTTTCTCTTCCTACGTTTCTTGATAAATACCAGCTTTTGTGATATAAAAGATATGGACACTGATAAAAAACAAGGTCTTTTAACGCTTCCACTTTATTTTGGAAAGAGTAAGTTTTTGATATTGTTACATTTAATAAATTTCCTATCTTTCATTGTATTACTTTTTTCTATAATCATGAATATTATTCCTGCATCTGCGTCTTTTTTACTCGTTGTTAATCTCTATTGTTTTTATTATATTGAAAAATCAAAAAAGCCTGAGACAAACATCTCTGCTTTGTCAGATATTATGGCGGATGGAGAATTTATCTTCTGGCCTATTTTTTTAATTACCGGTAAGTTTTTTTTCATGCTTTTATAACTTCAAAATAACTATAAGTTATTTAAACCAAAAATTATATAAATAAAAGTATTTAAATTAATTTGTGTTGTTGGCTGATTAAATGGAATTGTCAAAATTTAGTTGGAATGAATTTGTTTATGGGGGTCACTGGTTATCAATAGGTGCTAGTGCTATCGCTCTTTCAACAATTATTCTACTTGATTTTACAATAAAATGGGAATTTTTATTAATTGTATACTTAGGCGCCCAATGTATCTATAATTACAATCACTATAGAGAAATAGATAAAGATTCTTTAAATGATTCAGAGAGGGTTGAACATCTTAGAAAATATGAGCATCATATACCAACAATAACTGCTACATATGGGATAATGTACTTTTCGTTGCTGGTATATTTTGGTGATAATCAAAGCGTTTTTTTTGGAGGATTCTTGCTTATATTAGGATTGCTTTTTACATATAGTGGAAAAAACCTCTCAAAAAAAATAACGGGTTTTAAATCGGCATATACTGCTTTTTCTTGGGCGTTATTACCCATATTTACAGCAATTTATATGTCATATCAAATTAACGAAACATTGATCTTATTTTTCTTGTTTGTTTTTTTAAGGTGGATGGTTAATACAATCACTTTTGATATAAAGGATATTAAAAGCGATAAAAAAGAAAAATTATTGACTTTTCCGATAGTATATACAGACGGATTATCAAAATTGCTTCATATGCTGAATTTATTATCTTTTATGCCATTAATAATTGGAATTTATCTTGGCTTTATTCCTTCTTACGTTTTTCTTTTATTTTTATTATTCTTTTACAGCTTTTATTATATTGAGACGGCAAAACGTGAAAATATTAACGTGCAATCTATTTATTATATAATAGTGGATGGCGAATATTGTTACTGGCCTATTTTGTTATTAATAGGTTTGACTATTATTTAAAAGAAAAATATTTATACTAATAAACGAATAAAAAAATGTATAGGTGATAAAAATAACTGAAGATATTGTAATTGTTGGCGGAGGTCCTTCAGGGGCATATCTTGGATATCTTCTTGCAAAAACTGGTAAAAAACCGATTATTTTTGATCATTCCCACCCAAGAGAAAAGCCATGTGGTGGGGGTATTTCTTCTTTTGCGATAGGGAAGTTTCCTCTTCTAAATGAAATTTCTTTGCCAAAAGCTCCAGATAATAAAATTGAATTAATTTCTTCCGAAGGTATGAGTATTATGACAAAAGGGCAAAACGTTTCATGGGCATTATCTAGATTACATTTTGACAAGTTCCTTATAGATAAAGCGATTGAATATGGTGCTAGATTAATTCCAGAACGGGTTATTGATATTACAAAAAAGAATGAAATTTGGGAAATGCGGACAGATAAAGGAAAATATAAAACAAAAATAATTGTTGGAGCTGATGGAGTAAATAGTATAGTTAGAAAAAAAATCCAAGGACCGATATCAAAGGATAACATAGGTATTTGTTATGGTTGTTACGCAAAAAGCAACAAAAAAGAATCAACACGCATCATGTTCTTAAAAGATAAACGAGGTTATGCTTGGTGCTTCCCTCGTCATGATCATTTAAGTATCGGGGTAGGCATAACAGATTCTTCAAATTCAGAAGGAATTAAATCAATTTTAGATGAATTTGTTTCAACTAATTATCCTGATATTAAAATACTTTCTAAATGGGGCGGCAAAGTACCTTCTATAAAAGAAACAACATTTTATGATATGCCTTGCTCAGGGGATAACTGGATTTTAATTGGAGATGCTGCAGGACATGTAGATTCAGTGACGGGTGAAGGAATTACTTATGCGTTGTGGTCCGCGGAACTAGCGGCTGAAGCAATAATCAAAAATAATCCTAAACTATTTGATAAGTTATGGCGAGAAGATTATGGAGAAAGATTGATCAGTAGTTGCAAAAGTAGAGATCTATTTTATAACTCCTTTTTAATGGATAACTCAATAAAGCTTGCTAATAGAAGTAAAACTCTTTCAAATTTTTTATATGATACTTTAAATAATCAACTTCCCGGTCTAGTATTCTATAAAAGACTTATCATGGTTTCTCCTAAAATTTTTTATGAATATGTACGATCTAAAATATAAAATCTATTCTATTCTGAAATTTTCAAAGTCAAATAATCCCTAATGCAAGTTTTATAATTTTTGAATTCTATTCGTTTGTTTAAAGAATTTGAAGCTATGCCCGACATTATGCCTCTAAAAATTATGTACTTTGAGTCTTTTGAATAAATAGTCCATGGATAATACATAGCTGTTATATTAATATCTTTAGAATGTTTGACTGATATATCTCCAAATCCTAGTGAAGGATAATAATCTGGAATAAATTTTTTGTAATCCTTTCCACCGTATACTTCCTGAAGCATTTGCCCATAATTGAAACAAACATCGAATAGAATTTGTTCTCCATTCGGTAATTTTGAAATTTCTTGTTCTAATAAATATAAAATATGTGATTCGCAATGAAACAATCTAATTGTTTTATACGATAGTATTCCTTCTTTATATTTGAAAAATCCATTATCAATTAATTTTTTTAATGAGTTAAAAGAATAAGTTGTTTCTCTTATTTGGTTCATTTTTCTATAAATATTATTAAGTTTTTGTTCTGAAAGATTTGTTTCTTTAAATAATTTAGTTGTTTTTCCAGCTAATGTATCTTGGGGGCCACTTATAAAAAGACAACGTTTATTGCCTCGTCCTTGACATTCTAATTGTACTGCTTCAAGTGTTTTGTCCTGCATTTCGTATGCCCATAATCCCGAAACTGCTCCATCTAACATTATATATCCTAAACCATTATGCCTACAAACGATATAATTATCAAAAGAAATTGTTAATATTTTTTTCTCAAAATCTAAATTATGTGTTGCCTGTTTTGCGTATGTTCCTTCCATATATCTTAACATTAGGTAGGCAAATTCCCCTAATTTCTTTTTTGAAATGTCTTTTATTGTTGGAAAATTAGATATCGATGCGTATAAATACCCAAATTTTTTCCCTGCAGAGTAAAGTACTTGCCCTCCATCATCTCCGTATTTTTCAACAATTTTATTTTCAATTAATTCAAATAACTGCTCCGATAAAAAAAGATCTCTAAGATATGTTTTTTGTTTATGCTCCGTAAATGTTGTAATTATAAATCCTGGCTTATCTATTATTTCTCTCTTTGGTATTATTATATTTTTAATAAACCAATTTACAACTCTATCTTTAACGGGCATGACTATTCTTCATTTTCCTGAATTGAAATACCATTTTCAGTAAAAT
>CAZFFN010000146.1:0-2998 GCA_964518165.1 uncultured Thermoplasmatales archaeon | reverse complement strand
TCTGCATCCCATCCATCCAATTGAGATGTAAGGGACTCATAGCAGAAGGATTTTTCTATTTTATCAAAGCAGAATTAACAGATTAGCTAAACAAATACTTTTAATTACTTCGTTATTTTCTTCTTTGACTTGTTTGATTATGTTTTCTTTAAATTTTTCTAAATCTTTGAGTTTTTTTATTAAATTTTTATGTCCACCTACTTTTTCTTCAAGTAATTCTATTTTTGATTTCTCCATTTCCATCATTTGATCAATTTTTTTGCATTTATCGTTAAGTTCTCTGATTTTAAGTTGTAGATATCCTTCTTTCATTTTTTTACACCAATCTCTTTGTTGTTTTATTATCAATATCTTGTTTATACTAAGAATTAAAGAAAAAGTCGTATTTATCGTTTTATTAAACAAAAGCAAAGTTCTATTATGAAAACATAGAAAAACAAAATTTTTAAATATTTATCAATTGCTTAACAAGCGTGAAGTTTATGTATAAACCAAAATTATTTGCTGTAACTTTAATCATTCTTTTAGTTATTGTTTTTTTCAGTGGTTGCATTGATGAAGATGGAACTGAAAATACTGCGGATGGTAGTACGCTTTATGTGGATATTAACGGATCAAAACAATATACTTTTCTTCAGAAAGCAGTTGATGATGCAAAAGAAAATTATACGATACATGTTTCATCTGGTGTATACAAAGAAAATATTTTCATTAACAAAACAATTAACTTGATTGGTGACGACCCTGAAACAACAATAATTGATGGAAACAAATCAGGTAATGTTATTGTCATTGTTGATGCTGAATTTTGTAATATATCAGGATTTACAATCAAAAATTGTGGTTCAAGCAATGCAGGAATGTATATTAAATCTGCAAATAATAATATAACTAATAACATTTTCATAGATAACCACGACGGCGTTTATGTACATGATAATGATGCAAATACTAATCAGAATTCTTTTTATGATAACACCTTTACTTTAAATTCAGGATATGGGATTTATCTGTCTAATTCTGATGCAAATATGGTAAAAAATAATGTTTTCACAGATAATTCTTATGGAATGCGTGTTAAAGCTGTAAACAATATAATAGCGGGAAATTGTTACAAAGATAACAATAGGGGAATATATTTCTGTTGTTATGCAAAGGATAATTTGGTATATAATAATAGTTTCATAAATAACAGTGAGTATAATGCAAAAGATACTACTTCAGGGGAAATCTGGTATAGTTCAGAAAAAAGAATGGGTAACTATTGGGATGACTACGCAGGTACTGATGATAATGGAGATGGAATAGGTGAATTGCCGTATGATAATATTGAAAGTTATGGGACAAACCAGGATCCATATCCATTGATGGATTCGCAGAACTGCTAAAAATTACTATTGTCCCTTTTTTTAATATTTGTTTAAACACGATTATGATAATCGTAATTAAAAATATATTTTTTGGTTTTTAGTTTTTAAGTGCTCACATCGGGATTCGGTCATTGTTTTTGGATCATTTTAAATTTTTCCATCTGTTGATTATTTTTCTATGATGTTATTTATGATCCCAGTAACTTCTTTGTAATGATTGTCTTTAATTTTACATATCTTTTTTTGGATTTGTGAGGTGTAAGCTGTAAAAATCATGTTTGAACGAATATAGCTATCTATTTGAAGAGATCCCTCCATGGTTTCATCTTTTTTTATTTCAACAGTGTATTTATCTTTTCGAATTTTTTTGGAAGTTATTTGACATAAAAGAATATCTTTACCCATCTCATTTGATAAAACTAAACATGGTCGAAGTTTTCTGTTAGTTAAATCAGTGTATGGAAAAGGAAATAAAACTATTTCTCCTTTTGTAAATGAGCCCAAGCTTTGTCCTCCTCAGTTGAAAGCCAACTTTTAGCTAGAGCCTCTTCACTCGCTTTATATGTTGAAACCCCCCCAAAAACTTCAGCTTCTCTTTCAAATAATCTTTCTCTAAGTAATTCTCTTATAAAGTCCTGTAATGAATCAAAACCGTGTTTTTTTGAATAGATTTTTGCAAAAGAAATCATTCTTTCAGACAGTTTAAGACTAATTTGTGTACCCATATGTACATATATGTACGAAATAGTATTTAATTTTTTTCGTTTTGATGGGCTTCGATTTAAGCTTTGTTTTGTGGTAGTATTGAACGCCCACATCGGGAGTTAAACGTGTATGTGACGTCACATTTTAATTTTTTATGAAATATTCACTTTTTCAATCTATAATAAAAATCAAGGTAAAGTATAATATTCGTCATAAAAAGGAAAAATAATAAAACACCTAGATGCCACCATGTTACTGTTCTAATAGTGCTAAATCCATGTCCATATATATCATAAAGTAATAGATAACAAGTTGAAAATGAAAAAAGTGCTGCTCCTCCAAAAGATATCCTTGTTATAATTTTTTTTATGATTTTTTTATATTTCATTAATTTCACTCCTCATTTAATATATCTATTGTGGTTTGACATATCCTACCCACGGTGCAGGCGCAGGAAAATAAGGAAAATGAAGTCTAAACGTTACTCCGTTTCCCTCGTTCTTTGTTTTGCAAATAGTAATGAGGTTGGCTTCCATATAAATTGCAACAATAAATCCAATGGGTCCTAAAGCACCAACCAACATATTGAGGAGATGGCCATATACTAAATTTCTTGTCACTTCATCATCTATCCATACTTTAATATAAATTCCAAATGAAGGAGGCCACAAATAACTATAGGAATATGGGCCTCCCCATTTATTTACTCCACCATTATTATTAACTATATTGGAGTTTAATAAAAATGTTTTTGTTGAATCTTCTGATTTTAGATAATCAATAAAGGATCTTGCTATTTGGAATGTCATTGCTCTATTATATTTTGTTTTTTTATTATCAAAACAAGTATTTTTATATTTAACTTTTTTACCAGTTATTTCAACAGAATCTTCTACAGAGTCGATTTCCCTATCCTCAGTAGC
>CAZFFN010000145.1:0-1730 GCA_964518165.1 uncultured Thermoplasmatales archaeon | reverse complement strand
ATCTGGTATTCCTTCTTTTTGTAAGATATCTTTTTGCACACTAGTTGGTGCAAATAAAAAATCTGAGAGCACATCACAAATGATACGATTCTTTTCTTCAGGCATACGGCGATCATAACTTCGAAGTCCGGCTTCAATATGACCTGTTGGAATGTTTTGTTTAGCCGCGGCAAGTATGCCAGCTAGAACCGTATTTGTATCACCCTGAGCAAGAACAACAGTAGGATCGTCTTTTAATAATATTTCCTCGATTTTGATAAGCATGTTGCCTGTTTGGTTACCATGATCTGCCGATCCAATTCCAAGATTATAATCTACTCTAGGTAAACAAAGTTCTTTAAAAAAAACAGCATCCATATTGGCTGAGTAATGTTGATTAGAATGAACAATAAAAAAATTGATTTTTTTATTTTCTAAAAGCCGGATTAATGGCGCCATCTTAATGATTTCTGGACGAGTACCTAGAACTATTGCTATTTTCATGTTTATCAACTGATTTTTTTGATATAGAATATAGAACGTCCATATATGGTAATATTTGATAAAACTAACTTAATTATTTAGTTCATTGAAATCGGTAAGGGTTTTATAAGATATATAGATTACAACAATTTAATTATGTATGTTTTAATGGTTCTTGATAATCCATTTACTCATGACCACCGAGTGTATAATGAAGCAAAGTCATTAGTGAATGCTGGGGATAATGTTACGGTTCTTGCTTGGGATAAAAAAGGCAAACATCCTAAAAATGATACTATTGATGGAATAAATGTATTTAGGAGCCGCAATACTAAGCCAATGGATATCATAAATCACGATTATATATTTAGGAATCATAGATGGTGGAAAAAAGGATTTTCAGATGCTTTAAAACTTCATAAAGAAAAATCTTTTGATATTGTACATTGTCATGATCTATATGCTCTGCCGATTGGTGTAAAGATAAAGAAGAAACTTGGTTTACCTTTGATTTATGATTCTCATGAGTATTGGGAATATTCTATTAATTATGCTATGCCTAAACCTCTATCGAATTTTTATCTTTGGGAGGAGAAAAAAGGAATTTCACATGCAGATTATGTTATCACAGTTGCTGAACCTCATGCAAAACATTTTCAGCAAATGGGTTGTAAAAATATTACAATTGTAAGAAATTGTAAAGAAAAAGTAAGTGAAGATTATGTAAAACCTAAAAATGATTTATTTACTTTAATCTATATTGGAGGAATAAATGACAAACGATTTGTCGTTCAGGCTATTGAAGTATGCAAAAAAGTTAAAGATGTTCAATTTACAGTAGCAGGTTCAGGATCGCAAGAGGGAAAAATAAAAAAACTGTTGGATAATGAAAAATCAAAAGCTAACATATCTTTTTTAGGAAAAATACCTATGAAAGAGGTTGTGCCAGAAACATTAAAAGCAGATGCTGTTTTATGCATGCTTGACCCAAAAGTTGGAAACAATCGTGTTGGACCACCGAATAAGCTTTTTGAAGCCATGGTTTGTGGAAGACCAGTTATTGCAACTAAAAATACGTATAGTGGTAATTTGGTTAAAAAATTAGACATGGGATTAGCAATAGATTATAACAAGAAAAGTTTTAAAAATGCATTAATAAAATTACGCGATAACATTAGCTTAAGGGAAAAACTTGGTAAAAATGCTCTTGATGCCGCACTAAAAAAATATAATTGGAAAAATCAGGAAAAAAAACTTTTACAGGTTTA
>CAZFFN010000144.1:0-21366 GCA_964518165.1 uncultured Thermoplasmatales archaeon | reverse complement strand
TTTTTTGCCGCAGCTGCAGAGTTATTTCGAGATAAGCAGCAGTGAAACAACCCCACAACGTTATTGCGGCATGTTTGACACTATGGTTGTCCTCTTTTTCATTCCATATGACCTTAAGTCGAATAGGTCAAAGAGGGACCCTTAGTAGTATCAATTTGTTTCCTTGTTTTTGCATCTCCAATCACTGATCATGGAGACCTTCGAAACAAGGTAAACTGTTTGTAGTAAAATTCTCCTTAATATTTGTTTTGGTTGGAAGAATATTAACTTAGGTTTCAAATATAAAATCTTCTCCCATCACTGGTTCATCAGGTAATATATCTCCATCAACACAATAATACATACCTGCACGAAAATGGTATTGCTGATTATATTCAATATCCTTACCCAATTCCAATTCTAATTCAAAATAGATAAATCTTCCATTTTCAGAAATAATTTTTGCCTGTTTTGTGTATTTGTAGTCAAGCCATTCATCATGACTTACAGTATCATAACAAAAACATGCTTGTTGGGTCATTGGTTTAACTATTTTTGAGTTAATGGCTCTGCCCTTCAATATTATCTTATTATTTTGTCTTTCAGAATCCATTGTTTTAACTAAATTTTTATTGACACAACCAGAAAAAATAATCGTTAGAAAAACTAGCGTGACTATCAAAACATAAATTTTTTGGTTTTTTTTATTCATGATAATTACCTCCCCAGCTAATATATAATATATGTTAAGGATCATATATTTATTGTGATATTCATCTAAACTTGTTAATTTTGTTTTTTAGAGATTCTGCTTTTTCTCTTGATTTTTCATAAAAATCTTCTTCGTTTCCAGCATAAATAATTCCTCTTGAAGAGTTAATTATTGCATTTAATCCCTTAGAATTAGTACCATATTTTACTGTTTTTTCTACATCTCCACCTTGGGCACCAATACCCGGCAATAATAAAGGAATACTATCACCAAGTATCCTTCTTATTTCTTTTAATTCTCCAGGATACGTTGCCCCAACAACAGCACCGCAATTGCCAAACTCGTTATCCCATTGTTTGATTTTCTCTGCAACAAGAGTATAAAGATTTTTTTTCCCTACAATAAGATCCTGGAAATCTTTTGCAGAAGGATTTGAAGTTCTGCATAAAATAAAGCTTAGCTTATCTCTGTACTCTAGAAATGGTTTAACTCCATCTATTCCAAGATAGGGATTCACAGTTGTGGAATCAACTGATAACTCTTCAAAAATTGATTTAGCATATTTTTTTGCAGTGTTACCAATATCATTTCTCTTACCATCTAGAATTATTGGTATTTCTTTTGGGATAAGTTCAATTGTTTTTTCTAGTATTTTATATCCCTTCAATCCAAGAGTTTCATAAAAAGCCATGTTAATTTTATATGAACAAACCAAATTTTTTGTAGAATTTATTATCTTTTCATTAAATTCTAAGTATGGATTTTTTTTATCAGAAAAAAGATACTTTGGCATTTTTTCTTTATCTATATCAAGACCTATACATAATAGAGAATCATTTTTTTTAACAATTTTATCTAGTTTTTCTTTAAAGCTCATCTTTTCCAAAATAAAAGACCATGATATAAAAAGTTGTGTTTTTTTCGTTTATTTATTTAAAGAGAAGAGAGTTACGGTTTTTTCATATGAAGGTAATATATGCAGTATGTGAATGGGGGCTTGGTCATGCCACTCGTTCACTTCCAGTGATAAGAAAACTAATAAAAGAGGGACACGAAGTATCAATTATATCAGAAGGTAGATCCCTTGAGCTTCTCAAAAAGGAACTTGGAGGCAATATTTCAGAATATATCTCAATTCCAGGATACCCTATGCTCCTATCTGAAAATTCAAGGCAGTTCATGGCTAAAAGTGCAGTTTACTGGCCAAATTTTATAAGAAGAATGGTGAGCGGCCTTGCTACATTAACTAAATTACTAAAAGATAGAGAATGTGATTTAATTATATCTGATGGAAGATATGATATGTATAGTAAAGAAATACCCAGTTATTTTATTTCCCATCAGATGAGGATTATGAATCCTTTAAGAATGCAAGTTTTTGAACGCGGCAGTGAAATTTTCAATCAGTTTTTCTTTAAACGTTTTCAAGGAGTTATAATTCCTGATTTCAAAGAAGAAAGTCTATCTGGAGATCTTTCACATAATTTAAATCGGATTAATGAAGATGAACTTCATTATGTAGGCGTTCTTTCAGATTTTGAAAAAAAAGACAAAGCCAAAGACATTGATTATTTAGCTAGTATCTCAGGGCCAGAACCTCAGAGAACTGTGTTTGAAAAAAAGATATTAAATCAGATAGATAATCTATCCGGAAAAATTGTTGTAACACTTGGTAAAGCAGAGAGAAAAGAGGAAATAAAAGATAAAGATATTGAAACATATTCATTTTTATCAAAAGAAAAAAGAGAAGATATACTAAACCGCAGTAAAATGGTAATTTCCAGAAGTGGCTACAGCACTATTCTAGATCTAGCAGTTATTGGTTGTAAGGCATTAATGGTTCCAACTCCAGGGCAGATAGAACAAGAATATCTAGGACAATACCATAATAAAAAAGGTTATTTTCATTGTGTTAATCAGGAAAAACTGGATCTAGGAAAAGATATAAAACTTGCTGAAAAAACAAACGGCGTAAAAAAAGATATAAATGTTGATGAAGCAGTTGAAAAAATACTAGAAATCGTGTCCTAACAAAATTATATAAACTTTTTATGATAAATAATATATACCTTTGTAGCATTCAAATAGAAAAATTATGAATGATAAGCTGCACTATAATCTCAAAAATTTACATAAATCCTGGGTTTTCTGGATACTTATAATTACAGCTATAGCAATAATTGTAAGAGCGATACCTGCTTGGACAAATGCAGCATGGGGAAGTGATTTTGGAATATATTTTGGCCTTACAAAAGATTTCATAAAAACAGGTGAGCTTTATAATCCATACTACGGCTGGGGTAGTACATATAATTTCTTTCCAGTGCTTTACTCGATATCAGGATTGATTCATATTTTATCGGGTATTGATATAATTACTGTGATGACAAATATTGCTCCAATAATGGGGGGATTAACAGTACTTGTAATTTATTTTTTAGTTTACGAGTTACTAAAAAGTAGAAAAATAGCTATCCTTTCAGCTTTATTTTTATCTGTTTTGCCTTTTCATGTATATCAGTTGAGTCATGCAGCACCGCTCACTATGGGTCATTTTTTCATGGTTTTATCATTATACTTTTTTGTAAAATTCAGACAAAAAACAATTTATATCTATCCATTATTTATTTCAACTATTTTACTTATAATGTCTCATCATCTTACAACTTATTTTTATTTGATATCTCTAGTTTTTATTACATTTTTTGAAAACGCTAGTTTAAATCAGAATCGTAAAAAAATAAGAATTGACATTTTTTATTTACTATCCACATCTGTTTTGGTTTTTAGTTACTGGGCGTTTATTGCAACACCAGTTTATGAAGGTTTTATGTCAAGAGGAATAAATCTTTTTGGTGTACCTCTAGGTTCAAATTTAACACTTTTATTATTCTTCGCACTAATTTTTTTATCTTTTGGACTTGCAAATTTTGTAAGAAAATTCTCAAAATATCTAATTAATGAAAGAAAAAAATGGAAAGAAAAAGATTCAAAAAATCTTATTTGGTTTTTATATAGGTTAAGCCCATTTATAAAAAAAGAAGAACCTACAAGAAAATCTAGAATTTATCTTTTTACAATAGCACTTATTAGCTATATTGTAACTCTTTTAATTTTCATAAATATACCACTTCCATGGCAGGGTTTTTCATTAACAGTTGAAGCAATTATTTTAATTACACCATTTTTAATCGCACTTGCCTTTGCACTAACTGGATTTAGGTATACATCAAAATACAAAAATGGTTTTTTTATAAGAGGATGGATATTTGGACTGCTATTTTCCTTACTCTATGCAATGATTTCAAATAACACCCAATTACTTCCACATAGACATTTTGAATATTTAATGTATCCAATTGCTATTCTCACGGTATTAGGTATAGGCGGAGTTTTTTCAGATCCAGAGTTTAAGAATATTTTTTCAAATCTTAAAAATACTAAATTTATATTTTCTAAACCAAGAAAGACTATTTCAAAATTCTCAATAATTCCTATGGCATTTTTAACTATATTAATTATCACTAATGCTGCATCAGTGTATCCTAGTCATGAAACCTTAAATCAATCATTTCCTCATGTTAGAGATAAAATTTTCACCGAGGATATCTCTGCAGTTGAATGGATGAGTGAAAATGTTGATAAAAATAATAGTGTAGTTATATCTGATCATTGTATTGAAAGGATACTAGAATCAGAAGATTTTGTAACTTCAGAAGATGATACATTCTTTTTATGGAATAAGGAAAATGTTTCTGATTGTTTTGAAGAATTATATGGAATAGGAAAAAGTCACAATAAAATCACTCATGTTGTAATTGATAAATTGATGAGAGAAGAATATGTACAGTATGGCCTTATTTCAGGAACTCCCAGATGGACAAAAATTACTAATAAGTCATATTATAAATTTAACTCAACGCCTGCATTTAATCTGATTCATAGAAATGAAAGTTTAGAAATAGATCCTTTAACAGAAAAACCAGTGTTTTGGGTAGAGGTATATAAGGTTAATTGGACATATATTGACAAAATACTATCCTAGTTTTATAATAACAGATAAGTTTTGATACCATGAAAATCTTAGAGATTACAACATATAAAGTCGGAGGGGTATATACTCACGTTGCTGAGCTTGTAAAAAGAATGAAAAATAAAACAATTATTCTTACAGGCAACTCAAAAAAAGAAGGATATGAAACAGAAGAAGGACAGAGATTTTATCATATCCCTGTATTAATACCTATACAGGATATGTATTTTATAAATGGACTTGGTTCATATAAAAAAGTCGAAAGATTAATCGAAGAACAAAAAATAGATCTCCTTCATATACATGGACCTCTTTTTTCTTTCTGTGGAAAAACAATTAAAAAAAGTAAAAAACCAATTGTTTTCACTACCCATTATGTGATTGAATTTAAAGGAAACAAAGTGCTATCTTCTCTTTATACATTGTTCATAAAATATATCACAAAAAAAACCGCTAAAAGAGTAGATAAAATTATATGTGTAAATAAAGAATATAAAAAAACATACATTGAATGGGGGATAGATAAAGACAAGATTGAATATATTCCAAACGGGATTGATACAGAAAAATTTTCACCAGGAAAAACAGACATAAAAAAGAAATTAAATTGTAAAAATTTACTTATCTTCTGGGGGAGACTGGGTTATCAAAAAAACACTCAAATTCTAGTAAAAGCTTTCAAAAAAATTAAAACAAAGGATACTAAACTAGTAATAATTGGTAAAGGACCAGATATAAAAAAACTTGAGAAACTTAAAGGAGAAGATGAAAATATAATTTTTACTGGTTATCTTTCTGAAAGTGAACTTTTAAATTATGCAAGAGGTGCAGATGTAGCAGTTCTTCCATCAAAAGCAGAGAGTTGGGGTCTAGTTATTGGTGAAGCAATGGCCTGTGAGATACCTGTTATTTCTTCTGATGTAGGTATGGCAAAAGATTTACTTGGGAATAATAGAGGAATTATCATAGAAAATGAAACTGCAGAGGAATATTCAGAAAAAATTGACTATCTATTAAACAACAAAAAAATCTGTAAAGATATGGGTAAAAGATCTAGAAAATATGTCGTAGATAATTATGGTTGGGAAAAAGTAGTTAAGAAAACAGAGAAAATATATTCTGAAGTAGTTAAAAATCATAGAAAATAGATTTAAAAAAAAAATTATTTTACTATATACGGCCTAAGTGAAGAAAGAATTGATTTAGGAGAAGCAAATACATCAGTTGCAAAGTATTGATACCATCCGCATCTTCTATCACAGTTTTTCATCTGAGTTCGAGCCTCATGTGCTTTTTCTGATTCTAAGAAATCCATTAGTGAGCCTTTTGTTAAATCAAATGATCTTTCTCCAATTGTCCTACATGGATAAAATAATCCACCATCTGAGTCAACGATAATTGAGCTTGTTGAGCACCCGTGGTCTTTGTTGATATTGTCTAAAAATCCTTTTGGTGTTGTAATAGTATTTGGATATTTTTTCTTAAGTTTGATTATTAGATTCTTGAATTTCTCAGGATCGGGATAATAATCATCTGTTCCATCCAAATGACATGCAGGCATTATAACTGTTCTTGCATCCACATCATATACCCTTTTTACTTTTTCTTCAACTGCATCCATCGTATCTTTTGTAACCACAACTTGTATACATATCTCAGGGCCATAACTTTGAAATTCCTCAAGTCTTTCAAAAAATTCTAGATTATCATGCCCTTCATCTATACTAATATGAAGAAAATCTATATTTTTACCATATTCCTCCATTGGTCTTTTATCAAGTAAGTGTCCATTTGTTGTAAAGAAAAGCGTGAATGGTTTTTTATAGGCATATTCAAGTATTTTCCCAAGGTCTTTTCTAACAAGAGGATCTCCACCTTCAAGACTAAGAACAGCTATACTACTATTTGCAATATTATCAAGTACCTTGTATACTCCCTCTAGTGGAAGATCCGGAGTTTCCTCCATCCATACATTACAAAAAGAACATCTAAGACTGCATTTATGAGTAACTTTATATGATGCATAAAAAGGATAAATACTTTCTTTAGCCATTTTATTTTTCATAGCACATTTTAGTATCTTTGCATATTTTGATGTAGGTAAAACCTTCATTTTAAACCTCTAAACTTTTTTCAAAGGAATATATTTTCTTTGATAAGGTTTTTGGAAAAAGACTGGTTAAAATTATCATAAGTAAAATATATGCTCTTCTAAATTAACAAATCGTGGTGCAAGATATCAAAGAAAACAATAAAACCATTAGATTACCAATTATAATCAGTCTTGCTATTAGTATAGCTGTTATACTAATTATCCTCTATTTTACAATAGATGCAGATACTATTGAAACATTAAAAACTACAAATATCAAATATGAGTTCTTTGCTTTAGCTGTTGTTTTAAATTTAGTAAACTGGACGTTTTGGGGTGCCCGACTAAAAACTATTGCAAACGAATTAGATGAAGATATAAATCTTACATTTGCAGAATCTATAAAAATTGTTATTACAAATATGTTTCTAGCAGGTATTACTCCTTCTATGGCCGGGGGAGAACCGGTAAGAGTTTATCTTTTAAACAAAAAAGGGATGAGCGTAGGGAGTGCTACAGCATCAGTTATTGGTGAAAGACTAATTGATGCAATTTTTGTACTTATTTTAGTCCCAATTGCATTCCTAGTTTTCAGAAGAGTGTCGGATCTAGGATTTATAAATAATGCATTACTTGTTGGAGTATTTGTTTTTATTACATTTTTAATAATATTTCTTTATGCTATTTCAAAACCTGAAAAAATAAAGAAGTTTTTAATATGGTTGAGTAAAAAATTAAAAAGATTTTCAAAAAAAGAAGAAAGTGAAATAAGCGTTATTAAAAGAATTAATTTTGAAGTTGACAATTTTCATAAAGGAATTAAACTTTTCAAAGGGAAAGGAAAAAAGTCTCTTTTTAAAGCAGGAATTTTTACTGCTATATCTTGGTCAGCAGGTTTTATGATTCCATCAATGCTTTTATTAGGCCTTGGACTTCCACCCTATTTTATTGAATCCTATGCCGCTCAACTTCTTATATTGATTATTATTATGATGCCTACTACACCCGGTAGTTCTGGTGTTGCTGAAGGAAGTTTAGCTTTATTTTATGGAATTTTAATTGGCGTATCAAACAGTCTATTAGGCGTATTTGTTTTATTACACCGCTTAATTACCTTTCATATGAATCTTATAGCTGGGGCAATTTTCCAATATAAAGTGTTTAAATCAGTTGCATCTTTTTCACTTAGTAAAATCAAAAGTTATGAATCAGATGATGAAAAAGAAGAAAAAAAATAATTATTTTACAAATTTTTCTAATATATAGGCGTCAATATTAAATATAGGATTGACATTCGCCAACTCTATGAAAAAGACAGATAAGTGCATTTCCTGCGGAAAAGGACTTATAAAACAGGGCTATACAACTTTCGCATGTCCAAGCTGTGATAAAATAATTGGACGATGCAATAGTTGTAGAGAACAAAGTGTCAAATACACATGTAAAAAATGCGGTTTTACAGGACCGTAAAATAAGTTTCAAGGAGGAAAAATAAATGGGCGCAGTAATAGGCTTGATTCGTGTCATGCCAGGTGAAGTTATAGAAGATGAAAAAATACAAAAAATGATAGATGACATAAAAAAAGTTGTCAAACCACCAGCAAAACTTGGAAGAATAGATGTCAAAGATGTAGCTTTTGGACTTAAAGGACTTGATGTTACAGTTGAAGTACCAGATGACTCTGGTGGACTTGATCCTGTAGTTGAAACAATACAAAAAGTAGAAAACGTTGATCGTGCTGAAGTTACAGATGTTGGAAGAGTGTAAAAAGCACGCTTTTTTTATTTATTTTATGATGCTCTACCTTTTGGTTTTTTTAGATGATCTGAAAAATTTTTTAAAGATTCAGCCCCAAGATCTGTAGGGTAATATACTGGATATGCCGAGTTACTAGTATCACCATCAACAAGTTCAGCAAGATACAATTTTTTAATGTGCCATTTAACAGTATGATGATTTAGATCAAGTGCATTTGCTATTTCAAGCAGGTGTTTACCTGGATTGTTTCTAAGATATGCCATTATGTCATAAGCATTTTTATTTTTTAAAATAGCTTCAGCTATTGCTTCTTTTCTTGCCTCGACTCCACCTTCGACTAAATAATATACTTTCTTTCCACCAATACTTCTGCTTCGAACTAAATTAGTTTGTTCTAGTTTTCTTAAATGCCAAGCTGCATTACTTGGTTTTAAATCAAGTTCCCTTGCAATTTCACGAAGATGTGAACCTGGATAGTCCTCAATGTACTCATATAAATTCTTTCTCACTTCTGTATCAAGCACATTTTCTGCTGTAACATATTTAATTCCGCCAAACATAAAAAATGATATAATTACTGCTACTGCACCAACAACTATTGCAATAGATAGACCAATCATATCAAGCGGCGGTCTGACACCATTATCTGCAAGAACAGTTACAGTAAAAAAGATAAATACAAACAAAAAACTACATAGCCCCATCATTAATTTTTTACAATACTGCATCTGTCATCCCATCCTCAACTATTTTTTTTCCTTGGAGTGCAGTTAAATTATATAAATTAAAAGCTTAAAAAGTTTACTTATGAGCAAAATAACCAGTAATTTTACCGTTATTATTTTCTATTCTAACAAACCCAAATCTTTCAAACTGGATTATCTCACCTGTCTTTAAATCCTTTACAGATTCTTCAGCATATCCATGGATTTTTTCTAGGCTATTTTCATTGAATTTTTTGTTTTTAAAAAGAAGATCTGGTACAAACACATCCATTTCAATAAATTTATCTGTGGTCCACTGTATTTTAAGTGAATCAGATATAAGTTTTTCACCAGAATATTTTCCTTTAACAATCTTGTTTTTATCAAGTATTTCTACATTATACAGATCTTTAAGCCTAAATATATCTGAAATATTTAATTTATCCATATCGCTTTTTTGGACAAAAAAAGTATCATGAGTTTCTACTTTTCTTTTTCCAATATCTTTGTTTGTCGGATGAAGGCTTATTTCTTTTTTTATATCTGGTGCATCTTTAACTTTAAGTTGAACTGGTTGATTTACAAAGAAAAATCTTTTTGCAACTGGATCAATTATTTTTCTATTTTCTGATTCAACAAGACCAAATGTTACTCTTGATTCAACTTTACTTATTCCTTGTGATAAAACAAAATTTTTAATTCCTTCTGGTGTAATTCCTCGTTTTTTAAGACCTCTTAATGTAGGCAGTCTTATATCATCAAAACCATAAACAAGACCCTCTTCAATCAAAGGTTTAATTTTTCTTTTTGATACAGGCATTCCTTCTATTGAAAGACGTGCAAATTCCATAAGATGAGGTTTTCTTAATTCCAGTAAATCAAGGAGCTTAAAATAACATTCATCACGTAGTTCATATTCTTTAGTTCTAAACGGATGAGTAACACCGCTTAAGCTGTCTTCAACAGCTCCACCAAAATCATATGTAGGCCAGACTCGATATTTATCGCCTTGTAAAGGATGCGGTTTTTCAATTATTCTAAAAAGAGTTGGATCACGCATAGCTGTATTATCACAGCTCATATCTCCTTTTAATCTAACTATTGCATTATCAAGTCCGCCGTTGAGCATATCATTAAATTTGTCAATACTGTTCCCACATTCTTTGTGTCTGCATTCACATTCTGATCCATGATACCTGCATTCTTTTATTTTTTCTGATTTACATGTACAGACATAGGCATTACCATCTTGGATTAATTTTTTTCCTAGTTCGTAGTGCTTTTCAATATTATCAGATGTATGATATTCTTCATCCCAAGAGATTCCTAGCCATTCCAAGTCTTTTTTTTGTTCTTCATAAAATTCAATTTTTGCATTCTCAGGATTTGTATCATCAAAACGAAGGATAAATTTACCATCATATATTTTTGCATATTCAGAATCAACTATCACTGCTTTTGCATGACCTATATGTAAGTATCCATTTGGTTCAGGTGGAAAACGTGTTACTACTTTTCCTTTCTCTGCATTTGGTAAATCTGGCAGGGAAAGATCTCTTCCTTTTTTTTCTTTCACAAGTAACTCTGGTGCGATTCTTTCAAGCTCGTTTTTTTGTTCCTCAACCGATTTTTGATTAACCTCTTTTATGACTCTGTTTACAACGGGGATTATTTCTTTTGGGTTGAATCCTTCTTTTTTAAGTTCACCAATTACTTTTCCAATTACTGCTTTTGGATTTGCTTTACCGTCAAATTGTACAGCGTTATTGAGTGCATATTTTTCTGCAGTTTTTCTAATTTTTTCGATCATATTAATCAGTAAAAAAAGTTTATTTTTTTCGTTCTATAGCATAATCAGCAATATTCATAAGTAACTGTTTTGATTCTGTGTCTGGAAGAATCTCTATAGATTTTTTTGCATCATCAACATATTTCAAAGCTGTTTTTTTAGCATATGTAATTGAACCTGTCTTTTTGAAAATATCATATATTTTATTGATCTCTTCATCGGTTGCATCTTTATTTCCAAATATTTCTTCAAATATTTTTTTATCATCATTTTCTGCATTGTTTATGCTGTGAACTGCAATTAGTGTTTTTTTTCCATTTCTTATATCATTACCGATGTCTTTACCTAACGTTTCTTCATCACTAGTTATATCAAGATAATCATCCCATATCTGAAAACCTAATCCTAAAAGTAATCCATATTGATTTAATGCATTTGCTTGTTCTCTACTGCCTCCTCCAAGTATTGCTCCTGCTTCTGCTGCGTATTGAAAAAAAACTGCTGTTTTCTTTCTTATCATCTCTAGATATTGATCTTCAGTGACATTATTTCTTTCTTCAAATTCCATATCTAGTTGTTGTCCTTCACATATTTCCCTGATACAATCGATAAGGCCAAATTCAACGTTTTTGAACACTTTTAAATCATTATTGATCTTGTGCATTGATTCAAAAGCCTTTGCAAACAGTAGATCTCCTGCCATTATGGCTGTTGGCTCACCATATTTAATGTGAACTGATGGATTGCCTCTTCTGAGTTTTGATTTATCCATTATATCATCATGTACTAGTGTAAAATTATGTACAAGTTCAAGTGCTATAGTTAATGGAATTGTATTAAGAACGTCACCTTTTACTGATTCACAAGATATCATTGCCATACATGGCCTGAGTCTTTTCCCACCTGCAAGAGGAAGATGCCTTGCTGCATCGTATAAAGTTTCTGGGAATCCATTTTTTAAGAATTTTTCTAATTGTCCATTAAAAAAATCAGCTCGTTTTTTAATTTCAAGTTTTACATCCATAATTTGTCACCTGTAACAGTCCAATCTACATTTTTTAATTCATTTAGGTTTTTTGATCCAGTTAGAAACATTGTTGCTCTCAATTCTTTTATTATTGCTTCAATTTCAAACATTGTTTCATCAATCCCTTCAAATGCGGGTTTTAGTAAAGTATGTGCTACTCCTACTGCATCTGCTCCAAGAACAATCGCTTTACCAGCATCAAGACCATTTCTGATGCCTCCTGTGCCAATTATTGGTAGTTTATGTTCAGTTGCATCATTTACCTCAATTATTGACGTTGGCGTAGGTATTCCCCAGTTCCAAAAGGTTTTTCCACCACGTTCATGTATTTTATCTTTCATTTTTTTGGATCTGTAGTATTCAATTGCAGAGAAACTTGTACCCGATAGTCCTCCTACATCGATTCCCGAAATGTTTGTTTCAACTAACTTTTTTGCAACTTCAAAAGATATACCTGCTCCAGATTCTTTTACAATAACAGGTTTATCAAGATTATCTGCAAGGTAAGCTATTACATCTAGTGCTCCTTTTGCATCAGAGTCACCTTCTAATTGTACAATTTCTTGCAGATAGTTTAAGCAGATTGTAAAAACATCTGCATCTATCATATCTATCATTTCATTAGCGTAATCAAGTGTTTTTTTTGTACCCCATTCTACAATTTGTGAAACACCGATATTTGAAAAAATAAGAGGTATATCATGTTCTTTAACTACAGAATATGTCTTTTTTAGTTCTTTTTTTTCAATTGCTGCTCTTTGTGAACCAACACCCATTCCTATCTTAAAGTTCTCAGCAGCAGCAGCCAAGTTTTTATTTATTTTCTCTGCTTTTTTGTATCCTCCGGTCATACCAGCAATAATTATAGGTGCATCTATTTTTTTTCCAAAAATATTTGTTTTATAATTAATCTCGTCTTTATTTAGTTCAGGTAAGGCATTATGTATTAATTTTATGTAATCCCAATAGTTATGTTTCGATGATATATCTTCGTCTAATGCTATTTTTATATGATCATCTTTTCTGATTTCTGTTTGATTCATTTTACTTCTCCATAAACAATTGTTTTTTTAGCTTCCTCTCCAATTAATACCTTGTATAAAAGATCTGGTTTATTACCATTTAGTAATATTGTATCGATACCCTGTTTTGATATTTCTTTAATCGTTTTTATCTTACCCGCCATTCCACCTGTTACATCTGCATGTTTATCAAGAGTAGTTACTAGTTTTTCAAGGTCTTTTATATTGGTTTTTTCAATAAATTTTGCATTTTTATCAAGTTTTGGATTCTTAGTGTAAAGCCCATCTTCATCAATTATAAATATTACTTTTTTTGGTTTGAAATGTTTTGCAAGTAATATCATTAAAAGGTCCCCGGAGCATATTGAAAAACCGAGTTTTTTATCAATTGCTACATCTCCAAAGGTCACTGGTAAAAAATTTTTTTCTAGGTATTTTTCAAATGTTTTATAATCAATTTTATCAATTTTGTGATTATTTAATGTTAAAATAGAATGAGGTGGCAATGATACAGCAGGCAAATTCTGTTTTTGAAGTGATCTTAAAACATAATTGTTAAGAGTTTGTACTTTTTCAAGTGTTTTTGAAAAACCAACTATTTGTTCTTCTTTTGAATAACCCTTATTTAGATTATATTTTTCTGCAAGTATATGGCCAAAAGAGCCTGCGCCATGAACAATGATTGTTTTTTCATTAGATTTTTTAATTTGTTCCGAGAGTTTATCCATTGTTTTTTCTTTGAAAGTGTCTCTTCTCTTCTTATTTGTTATTACACTTCCACCAATTTTTATTATATACATTACTCAGGCAAATTAGTTAATCTCTAAAAAGGATTTTCATTAAAAAAGGAATCTACACTATTTTTTTGTAGTCATCATAGTTTTATCTTTATTTTGATGATGAATAAGCCATAACGCAATAGGCATACCATTAGATGAATCATGCATAGTAGTTTTTGATATTTCTGTTATTTCTTCTTCAGAATGAGTTTTACAACAGTCTTCACAAACAAAGATTTCATCTTTAAATACTAAGCCTGATGGATTTTCATGAAGAAAAATTCTTTTAGTACAGACAGAACATGTTTTTTCTGGCATTATTTGCCCCCTCAGTAATAATATATAGTAAAGTTCTTTATAAAATCATCTGTGAAAGTATTTTAAATGAAATGTTTTATAAAACGAATTCTTATATATCAAATTGGTGTAGGAGAAATAATGGCTACAGCTGATAAAAACAGTAAAACAGATATTGAAAAAGAGGATCCAAAGCTAAACGGTAAACCAAAGATAGCATACTTTTCAATGGAGATAGGTATTGATGAAAATATTCCTTCCTATAGTGGCGGACTAGGTGTTCTAGCAGGTGACACAATTAAATCCTGTGCTGATTTAAATGTTCCAATTGTTGGTGTCACTCTTCTTTCTGAAAAAGGATATTTCTATCAAAAAATTGATGAAAATGGAAATCAGATGGAAGAACCTATGGAGTTTCAAGTTTCAAAATTTTTACAACTTTTACCTAAAAATGTTACCGTAGAGATAGAAGGTAGAGAAGTAAAGGTAAGATCCTGGCTTTACCAGTGGAAAGGAATTAGTGGTTTTATAGTTCCAGTTTTTTTCCTTGATACAAATATTGAAGGAAACAGTGAATGGGATCGTAGTTTGACAAAGTATCTATATGGTGGTGACAACAAATATAGACTTGCCCAAGAAATTGTACTTGGTGTTGGTGGTGTTAAGATTCTTCAGAAATTGGGATATAACACTATTGATAGATTCCATATGAATGAGGGCCATGCTGCTTTTGGAACACTTGAGTTATATAATCAATCTAATGATGTTGAAAAGGTTAGAAAACAATGTGTTTTCACAACTCATACTCCTGTTGCAGCAGGGCACGATCAATTTGATATTAATCTTGCAAAAAGTATGCTTGGTTCACTTCTACCAGATTTTATCTTAGATGATGTGACTTTTGATAACAGATTAAATATGACTAGACTTGCTTTGTTTTTCAGCCATTATGTTAATGGAGTTGCTAAAAAACACGGCGAAGTGTCAAGAATAATGTTTCCTGGTTATTCCATTGATTCCATAACTAACGGCGTACATTCAACTACATGGGTTTCTGAATCATTCAAAGATCTATTTGATAATCATATTCCTGGTTGGAGGTCTGATCCATATACTTTCAGATCTGTCTTTAGCATAGATAAACAGGATATATGGAATGCACATTTAAAGGAAAAAAAGGAGCTCATTAATTTTGTAAATAACAGTTATAACGCAGGTATGAATTATAATGATTTCACTATTGGTTTTGCAAGACGTCAAACACAATATAAACGACCTGATCTTTTAATTGCAGATCAAAACAGATTAGCTGAAATCTCTGAAAAAGTTGGCCCCATTCAGATTATTTATGCAGGTAAAGCTCACCCTAAGGATGGATCAGGTAAAGAATCTATCAAAAAGATATATGATACAATGAAATCAATTGGCGGAAAAGTTAATATTTGTTTTATTCAAAACTATGATATATCTATTGGTAAAATGATGACAGCTGGTGTTGATTTGTGGCTTAATACACCGCGCAGGCCTAAAGAAGCATCTGGTACTAGTGGTATGAAGGCAGCACATAACGGTGTTCCTCAGTGCGGTACTCTTGATGGGTGGTGGCTTGAAGGCTGTATTGAGAATATTACTGGCTGGAGTATTGGCCCAGAGAAAACAGAATCTGATGAGTCAGATGATGAAATAGATAAATATGATTTATATGATAAACTTGAAAACTGGATTATCCCAAAATTCTATAACGATCGTGATAACTGGATTAGAACTATGAGAAGTTGTATTGCAATAAATGCTTCTTTTTTTAACACTAATCGTATGATACAACAGTATGTTTTAAACGCGTATTTTATCTAAAACATATTCTTTTTCATATTTTGGTTTTTTATTTTCAATATCTTCAACCCATGTTCTTAGAATTTCAGCTACGCTCCATGCTTGGTTTATACATCCTCTTGGTATATATACTGGCTCAGCATCAAAGATTTCATTTATCGATCCATCCCATTTATCTCCAAAGACTTGAAGCATTGGTTTTAAAAAATTGTTGTAAGCATATTTTCTATCTTTTTCTTGGTTATTATTTATCCTAATATAGGATTTAATAAAAGGGCCAAGAAGCCAGGGCCATACTATTCCATTATGATATGTCAAATCTTTGTTATACTCTCCTATATAGTATCCTTTGTAGTTTTGATCATTCTGTGAAAGAGTCCTTAACCCAAAAATAGTTAAAAGTTTTTCTTGTACTTTGTTTACAATTTTAATCTGTTTTTCTCTTGAAATCATCGAGTAATCAAGTGAAACTAAAAATATCATATTAGGTCTAATCGAAAAATCCTCTGTGTCAATTACGTCATATAATAGATTATATTTTTTGTTGAAACTTTTTTCAACATTTTTAGATATATCTAAATATATATCTTTTTTACCTATCTTGTCAGAAAAAACACTCATTATTCTTAATGAGTTAAACCAAAGAGCCTGAATTTCAACTGCTTTTCTAAATCGAGGTGTTGGATAATAATCATCTAATTTTACATCCATCCATGTAAGACCAGGACCATGGCTAATTAAGTAATCTTCATCCATTTTTATATCAAAATCTGTGCCATTTTTATAACCTGAGATTATTTCATGTAATGTAGGCCAAATTTTCTTTAAAAAAGAAATATCATTAGTATATTTAACATACTGAAAGACCCTATCTATATACCATAACGATGCATCAACAGTATTGTAGACTGCTTTTGAGTCTCTCTCCATAAATGCATTTGGAATAAGCCCATTTTTTGTATATTTTGAAAACCCGAGCAGTATCTTTTTTGCATCGCTAAAACGTTTTGTAACTAAGGCTATGCCTGGAAGTGAGATAAGTGTATCTCTCCCCCAGTCGCCAAACCAGTGGTATCCTGCTATTATTGATTTACCATTTTCTTTATTGACAATGAAATTATCAGAAGAAAGAATCAGTTTTTCAAATTTTTTTGATAAATCTGAATTTTTGATTAAATCTTTTTTTCTTTTTATCTCTTGGTTGATAATGTCCCCAGGCTTTTTTGTAAACTTATTTTCAAGTGTTAACACAATATTATATTCAGTTGGTTTGTCTATTTTTTTTATTATTTTTCCTATATGAACATTATTATCTATCCATGAGTCTCGTCTTTCATGGTCTTTGTTGTAGTATAGTTCTTGCCAGTAAAACCTTTCTTCAAAATCAAAATTTTCTGTAAAAATTTTTATTTTTTTATTTGTGTTGTTAGGTTTTATTGTCAATTTATCTCTATCAAATTTAGTTTCAAAGGACAGATATCTTTCTCTGTTTACATCATAGATATGCCTTGAGTTTACTATTGGATTATGTATTATTTTTAAGGGTTTTTTTGGATCGATTTTATAGTTTATAATTGTGGTATTTTTTCCTTTATCCATTAATATTTTTTTTGTAAGCTTAAACTCTTCAAAATCATATTTAAACTTTGGAAATAGATCAAAGGAAAAACTTGGTTTATAATCAGTTAAGTTTATTTTTTTATCTTCAATTTCTATTTCATCAAAAATATTTGAAACAAAAACATGTCTCTCTGTAGGTGGATTAAGACTAGCAACTAAAAGGCCATGGTATTTTCTGTTATTTGTTAATTTACTTGTTAATGATGCATATCCACCAAGACTATTTGCTACAATCCATTCTCTCATAGATATTCACTATATATACCAATTGTTCTTTTTGCTACATGATCCCAGGTAAAATATTCATGTACTCTTTTTCTTGCTTTTTCACCCATAATTTTTGCCTTTTCCAAGTCACCTAAGATCTGTTTAATTCCCCAAGCTATATCTTTTGGATTATGTGGATTTATATGAAAGCCGCATTGATTTTTGCCTTCTGGTAAAATTTGCTCTCTAAACCCATTTGTTCCACGTGCCCCTACAACTGTTGGTTTTGCCATGCTCATCGATTCAGTACACACTATTCCAAATGGCTCATAGATAGATGGAAGCACCACACAATCAGCTGCCGCGTAGTGTTTTATTCTTTCTGGTTCACCGATAAACTCTGTTCTAAAAATTATCTTGTCAGATATTCCCAGCTCCTTAGCTCTATTTTTTAAATCATGTTCCATATCTCCAATTCCAAGAATCACTAGTTTTGAATTTGGAAATTCTGAGACTACATCTGGCATCGCTTCAACTAGTTTATCTACACCTTTGACAGTAACTAGCCGTCCAACAAAAAATATCATTGTTTCATGATCTTCTATCCCATAATTTCGTCTAAGTTTTAATCTATCTTCATTTGATACATTATCTGGATTGTATTTATCTGGATCAACTCCATTCCAGCATACCCTTATTTTCTCAGGGGGAAAACCAAGTTTTTCTAGTTCATCTTTCATAGCATAGGATACAGTTATCACACAATCAGCAATTTGACCGCCTTCAAATTCTATGTCTTTAATCGCGTGTGATCCTCTGCCTATTGACCTTCCAACCTCAGTTGAATGAACGTGAAACATAAGTGGAAGATTTGTTTCTTTTTTTACTATCATTCCACCAATTATTCCCAGCCAGTCATGTGCATCCACTATGTCAAAATTTTTTTGTTCTTTTCTAATGTGTAAATTTACTAATTGTGATGCCGACATTGTATTATAGGATACAACATCTGAAAAAAACTTGAAATGATCACCCCATCCTTTTAGCTCGTAGGATGCAAACATCCTGAAAGTTTCAGTTAAATCAAGTGTTTTTGGCCTGTATACATCCATCCCATTATATCTTTGAAATGTATCGAGTTTGTTATTCTCATTTAGTGAAAAAACAGATATCTCATTTCCTAGTTCTTTTTGTTTTTTAGAAATTTCTGTTGCAAAGGTCCCTAGACCTCCATATATAACAGGCGGATACTCCCAAGTAAAATGTACAATCTTCAAATTAGCCTCTCTCCTCATAATCTAAATACTAAGTTTCTTTAAATAATATATGAAAATATTAGAGAACTTGTTTTTTTAAATCTTGTAAAATATTCATATAGTTAATATATCCATCATATGGTCCATCATATGGGCTAAAATACGCATGTACATCTCCATCTGCTAGACCCTTAGTTGAGCAATAATAAAGATGATCAGATGTTTGAAGTTTCCTCCAGGTTTTAATCAGCTCCGAATTACCCTTTTCTTTAATTTTTCTACCAATATTTTTAAGTTCATTAAAGCAGGATATCTGCATATCGTTACCTAGCCATGTTGATACATCACGGTCTTCATCAGCCCACGATATTGCCCATGGAACATCTATTTCCCCAACTGCTTTGTATCTTTCAACAGCTTCAGTAACTGTTGCAAAATCCATATTTCCCTGATTAAATACTTCACAAGGTATTTGCCTTAGAAAATCAAATATACCTGTTTCAGTCCACTGGTGTTCCCCAAAAGTTTCATAATCCATAAATAGGTTAATAATGTCGCCAGGTGCATTTGACATCCATTTTGCATATTTATCAGCTGTAAGCGGCCAGCCTTTCCACATTCTTGATGAAAACCTAAAACCTACATCATCGGATAGATCATAATTTCTGAGTAGTACTTTAGCATCTGAATTCACAGGTTTATACAAGTAATTTGGACTTCTCCATCCAAGGATCTTTTCTGTTCCTTCAGTAATTATTCCTTTGTATCCCATATCACTTACTTTTTTTGCAATTCTATTATCATATATTGCTTCAGTGTTTCTAAAAATACGAGGTTTATAGTTAAAGATCTTCTTTATCATATTTCTATGCATTTTTACTTGATCTTCAAACTCATCAAGTTCATCATATAGAGATGAAAGTGAATGATAATATGTTTCTTCTATCATATCCACTGAACCAGTTTTAAATAGCTCTTTGAAGCTATCTATTACTTCTGGCATAAACTCTTGGCAGTATTCTACAAATGTACCAGTTAGGCTGAATGATACTTTGAATTCTCCATCATATTTTCTGATTAGTTCTAAAAGTAGATTATTAGTTGGCAGATAACATTTTTTTGCAACTTTTGAAAAAATTTCTTCATTTAGTTTTCTATTGAAATACTCAGAGTGTTTATCATTTTCCCCAATGTTAAACACCGAAAAACGATTTAATCTAATTGGTTGATGTACTTCAAAATACATACATACGGATGTCATCAACTATACCTTCCTGTATACATCGATTGTTCTACCTGCAACTCCATCCCAAGTAAAAAGATCTATTTCTTTTTTTCCTTCACATGCAAGAGTTTTATGAAGAGGTTTATAACGAAGGAGGCTTACAATTTTGTTTGCCATCTCATCTACATCCCAGAAATCTACCCTCAGGCAATTCTTAAACGCCTCAGAAAAACCAGCTGTTTTACTAGCTATTGTTGGAGTTCCAGCAGATATTGCTTCCAGCGCTGTTATTCCAAATGGTTCACTTACTGACGGCATAACATATACACTACTAACTCCATATATATGTTTTACTTCTTCATCGGTGAGCCTCCCTGTAAAAATAACTCTGTCTGATATATCCATTTCTATTGCCTGGTTGATTAGCCTCGGAAGCATATCTCCAAATCCAGCTACAACAAATTTTGTGTCAGGCTCAATATCTTTTACTTTTCTAGCTGCTTTTAAAAAGAACTCTGCTCCTTTTTGAATAGTTAATCTACCAAGGAATAATACAATCTCTTTTTTATGGCCCTCTGGAACGGGATAAACTGCGTTGTGTACAACTGTTATTTTATCTGGGTTTATACCATATTTTTCAACAACAACTCTTTTAGTAAAATTGCTTACTGCAATTATCTTATCTGCTTTTTGCATTCCTTCGCGTTCAATATCAATAAACCACTGATTAGGATTCAGCCATCCTGACCTATCATATTCGGTGGAATGAATTGTTAGAACAAGTGGCGTACCTGTTTTTTCTTTTAGTTCTATCCCTGCTTTCATTGTAAGCCAGTCATGACAGTGAATTGCATCGTAATTTCCTTCTTTTTTAATTGTTTCTTCTACATTTGATACAACTAAGCTATTATAGTAATAAACTGCTTCAAAAAAGTTACCTTCAATTTCTTTAGAGTCAGGTCGATCATATGGCAAAACAGTGGTTTTACCAACTTCCATTATTCTAAGATTTTTTTTATCTGAAGATGCTGC
>CAZFFN010000143.1:0-2400 GCA_964518165.1 uncultured Thermoplasmatales archaeon | reverse complement strand
AAAAACAGATCTTTTCCATGTGGCATGGATCTCGCATAAGAGATAACTAAGGTTACATTAAGCTTTATCAGTATTGGTCATCAAATTACTCCTTTCCCCGGAAAGGGTATTTTGTATCATTTTTTCTCAAAAATCACTATGTAGTAATTTTGCAATTTGAAAAACTGCTTCACAAAAAAGCAAAAAGAAGCTGGTCCAAAACTTGAAAGCTAAAGCTTTTTGTTATTTATACCGATTAAAAAAAGATGCGAGTGAAAAATGGCTTCAGAACGACAAACATACTTAATTGAAGATATGCAAATTATAAAGCAACTTTCGAAACAACAATGACATTGTCAAAATACATAATTATTTCTCTAATCAAATCGAAAAAAGATGCATATGACCAATCAAATAATTTGCTTTGTTTGCATGATAAAAAACAAAAACCTGCAGCATATAAAGTACCCCCTTAGCGTTCTTTATATCTTTAGATGAATGCTAGCTATCATTTCACTAACTCACGCAACTAAATAAGCATCCCTTAAATTGGAGGTAACAAATTATGAAAAGAATAATGCTTTTTCCGGCCATCATATTTTTCTCAATGATTTTTATGTGTTCAATTGATTCTCATGCCACAAGTATTGAAACAAAAATTTTTTATAAGGATTTAAAAAAGATTCATGATCATTTAAATAAACAACAGAATATAATTATTAAAATCATTTATAGTTTAAGGGATGAAGATATAAAATTGATCAAACAGGCGTACAAAGCTTTACCATCGGAAGTTGATTCACATAAAGCTTTAAAACAAATAGACAATTTTGAATTCATTGATCTAATCAAAGCGAATGATGACTTACTGTATTCATCTATTCGAAAGGTAAAATGTGATATTTTTAAGTGGGCAAGTTTGATGAAAGAAAAAAGCACTCTAAATTTATTAAACTATGATTCATTGTTACACTCCTATAAAATCCCAGAGGAAGATACTGACGTAGTTTTAACAAAATACTCTAACTTTGTTGTTGATTTGTTAGATAAAGTACAAAACCTGGGGGAGAAAGCAAATGAAAAAGGATTAATAGGATATGCAATACCTCGCCAAAAAAATGCTTCTGGTTATATAATCGAGTTTGATTGCTATCAATTTTTTCTCCATAAAGGTGACGATCAGAAATGGGGGAGCGTTAATTATTTTGACAGTATTTATAACCATTGGAAGAATCCTTTTTTTGGAAAAAATCAACTCAAAAATGCTTTATATTCCAATAAAAATATATTAGCTGTACATAATCTGTGGTTAAAATATATATATGATAATAAGCTTACTAGGAAATCGAAGGAAGATGAAGAAGTTTTAATTGAAATCGAAAAAATCAATAAGCGTCTTGCAAAGTTAGGGAATCAACCAGATATTAAAAATGAAAAAACATCCCAAAAACAGGATGTACAAGAAAAAAGCACCGTGAAATCTAAACCGCCGTCTAAGGATAAATTTAAGCTTGATCTTCCAAAATAAATCAATTGGAAAACTTAATCCTTATTCATTATATATCTCTCATATTAATAAATTGGAAATCCAAAATGAAAAAAAACAGCTTGGTTATTGTTTGCATTTTTTTGATTTCATTTTTATTTTTCTCAAATATTTTTGCGTTTGATTCCCTTACAAGGGTTCAATTAAGAACATCATACAAGCAGTTTGAGAAATGCATGGAAAAATCTTCAAATGATATAACGGAATGCATTAATGAAGTCAATAATGCTGTGATGATTTATAAAAATGCATTTAAAAAAGAACCGTCAAATGAGGATGTAAAGTATAAATTGCTGCTGTTAGTTAATACAATCAATGATATTGGTGAGACGTATTATTCTGCTGCAGAAAAGAAAAAGGGCATCGATCCATCTCTATCACAAAAATATTACGAAAAAGCGTCCATCTGCTATAACCAACTTATTGAACTGTACCCCAGCAAAAAGGAATTCAAGGATGTTCTTAAAAAGGCTAACTATTTATCAAAATATGAAGAGGTTGAGAGTTATGTATTTGAACTAAAAAATCGTAAGCGAATTGACTATGCATTATTAATACTTAAAAACTTAAAATCTACTCATGAATCTTTCATTGCAATGTTCGGACGGAATGAAGAACTTAATGAAGATGTGGGCCAAGTTATAGCTCAATTTGCCAATAAGTTGAAACACCTTTTTGATGCTGCTGTTAATCGTAAGGATTCAGAGGGTATGAAATGGCTAATATATCTAATCGAAGCCCAATCAGAAATTGCTAATACATGTAATAAAAAAGAATACAGGACCACTTTGGCACACATGGAATCCGAAATTATCCAAATAATCGATGAAATGGTAAAATCCTATAACTCAGATCTTGAAAAAAGCGAAAAGGAT
>CAZFFN010000142.1:0-36349 GCA_964518165.1 uncultured Thermoplasmatales archaeon | reverse complement strand
ACCATTTTTTTCAGCATTTTTTGCATAAGCAAATGTTGTAAGAAATGGATTAGCATGGCCATCTGAAGGGCAAAAAGTTGCACCAATTGCATTCATTTTTTTAACATCAAGAATTGGTACTATATCAGTAATTTCTTCTGGTTTTAAGATATCAACAGAAAGACCCAGAGACTTTTGCATTTCTACATTTTTTTCTGATTGCTTCATCTCTTTTTTGTCATGAATGGAAATTAAGTATCCGCCTTGTCTGAATTCTATATCCATATCTAGTTCTTTAGATAGATTTTCAAAAATCTTTACACTATCTATAGCAAGCTTTGTATTTTCCTTTGTTGACCACTGCTGACGGATTCCAGCACCGCATCTACCAGTTGCACCACTAGATAAATAGTTTTTTTCAATTAATACAACATCTAAATCTTTCTTTGAAAGGCTGTAAGCAAGTGAACACCCACTAATACCTCCGCCTATAATTACAACATCAGCTTTCTTCTTCATCGTTATCACATGCAATTGTACCAAGGGATACAGGAACAGTTGGAGGACGAGAGGAGGGAAGAGGTATTTCATCTATTTTTTTACCTGTGTATTTTTGTAGTATCTTTCTAACAATTGGAATGCATACCCGCCCTTGGCATGGCCCCATACCAATTCTAATTTTTTTTCTTAATTCTTCTAGATCAGTATAGCCTTCTTTAATCGCCTCAACTACATCTTCTTCGGTTAAATCTTCACATCTGCAGACTATAGCTTTTTTTTTCATTTTTTAAACCCTTATATTTCTAATATCCATAGCATATTTTTCTTCTGTTTCAACAGTAATAACACTTGTTTTTCCTTTTTTTATAACTTTTTTTACTTTAACATCGTCTATTTTTTCACCCTTACGGTTTAATCCCTCTACCCAATCACCTTTATTTGGAACAGGTAACATTTCATATGGAAGAGTTAGAAGTGCTTTATTATCAACTATTTTTACAAGAAAAATAGCTAGGCCGGGACATACACCAACACATTTTGCACATCCTATGCATTTATCATAATCAATCTCTGGTAGAGAATTAATATCTTTCATAGATATTGCACTCACAGGACAAGATGTAACACAGGGATTACATGGTATTTTTTGAATGCATTCGATTACTGCTACTCCTTTTTTAAGCTGCTTTTTTGATGGGAGTTTTAAGTCTTTTTTTGAAAGAATTCCTGTTTTTTCGTACTCTTTCATTTATTTATTCTCCTGTAAGTTTCATTATTTTTTTCTTAGCTTCCCTTGGTTTTTCACCAAATGGCCCTGCTCTTAGTCTATCTAGTTCTTTTCTATATTTTTCAAGTAATTTTTTGCTATCCTTATTTTTAGTTATATGATATGATGCTGCAACACCAGCGATTTTTCCTTCTATCATCGCTGTTGATGCTTCTTCTATACCTGAAGAGTCTCCTGCAACAAAAATTTTATTTTTTGAAGTTTCCATATTTTTATCATGTATTGCAACATATCCGCCTGCTTCAGGGATATATTTCATTTTCACTCCAATTTGAGAAAGAAGTCTTGTTGATGGAGTAAGACCCACTGCTAAACATACTGCATCGCATTTTATTTTTTCTTCACTTCCTGAAATTTCCTTCCAGTTTTTATCAAGTTTGATAGTTTTTACTCCTTCAACTGATTCTTTTCCATATACTTCTTTAATTGAGTGAGATGTAAGAATAGGAACTCCGCATCTTCTAAGTTTAGCTGCATGTACATGGTAACCACCAATATTTGGTGCTGCTTCAACTACTCTATCTACATTTATTCCTGCTTGCAGGAGTTGATATGAAACAATAAGTCCAACGTTTCCAGCTCCAACCATTACAACTTTTTTACCTGGTTTTACACCAAATACATTCATCAGTGTTTGTACAGCTCCAGCGCCATACACACCAGGCATGTCATTACCGGGAAAAAGTAGCATGTTTTCCATTGCACCACATGCAAAAACAGCTGATTTTGCATTTATTTCAAAAAGTGTTCCCTCGTAGTTTTCATCTCTTTTTAAAACAGCGAATTTATAGGTGTCTTTTTTCCCTTCGTAATATCCAATCACTGTTGAGTTAGTCATAAGTTTGATCTTTTTTTCTTTTTCAAATTTTTTAGCTTCTTTTTCTAGAATTCTTGCAATGTCTATTCCTCTTGTTCCTGCTTTTTCTTCTTTTGAACCAAAGAATTTATGGGTTTGTTTGATCAACTGGCCACCTAATCTTTGATTTTCATCAACAAGAAGTATTTTTGAACCTAGTTTAGCTCCCTCTATTGATGCAGATAAGCCAGCTGGTCCTCCTCCAACGATAAGGATATCTACATCTAACTTTTTTTTAGGAGAACAAGTGAATCTATGATCTGGAAGATCAGCAAGTTTATCTTGAGTTTCAACTTTTATATCTTTTTTCAAAGGAGCAATACATGTCCTAATATTTGGAATATCATTTACTCTCATAAGACATGATGAGCATTTTCCTATCCCGCAGAAAAAACCCCTAGGATTTTTATGTTTTAGACTCTTTGATAAAGTTTTTATCTTATTTGCATGCAGAGCTGAAGCTATGCTGTCAGTTGTATAACCAAAAAGTGGTTTATCATTGTAATAGAATTTTATCTTTTTTTGGTCTTTAAAATCTATGATTGGATGATTTTTAATTCTCAGAAGATACTCCCCAAGAACTGGAATATAAAATGTATATAAAAAATATTATGTTTAAAATAGATTATTTTATCTGAACATCTTTGATTGAATGATGTCTTTTAGCTAAGTTTCTAATGATCTCAATATTTTTTCCGCCTTTACCAATTATCTTTGATTTATCACTTGAATCAACTTTAACTCTAGCAACTGGTTGATCTTCTTTTCCCTGTAGTTCAATGTTTTTAACATTATAAGGCCGGCATAAGTTTTCAATAAACTTTTCTTTGTTTTTGTCGAATTCTACAAACTTAATGTTTTTTTTAAACATGTTTCTAAGTTTTTTAAGGTTCTTTGCATTTTTACCTATTGCAATACCAACTTGACCTTTTTCAACAACAAAAATAAGGATTTCATCAGTAATCGTACAATCAATAATTGCTGCTTTTGTTACTTTACTAGCCATATTGATATACTGCATGTTTTCGTTTGAAAGCATTATATCTGTCATTAAAAACAAAACCTTTTATTTCTTCCTAGTTAAATTCAAAATATTTGTGCCGCCGTCATCAAGCACAGCAAAAGTAGATACAGCATATGCCTTACCACAGGTATAACCTAGATCTATGGAATTAGATTTAGAGTTAAAAATAGGTGTTTTCTTTTTATCAGCTTGTTTTTTGATTTCATCTTCGAATGGACAGTTTTTGGCAATTACAACAAGTTTTGCTGATTTATCATCTATTGCTTGTTTTGTTTCTTTAAATCCAAATTTTACTTTTCCTTTTTTAACTGTGTTTTTTAATAGTTTTTCTATTTCAACCATCTTATTTACCCTTCTTTTTCTTCTTTTTTGAGGTTTGCATTACAAGTTCTACAGCACCAGTACCTAGGTTTACGGGTTGACCTACTATAATATTTTCTGCAACACCACCTAGTTCATCGGTTTCGCCTTTTCTAGCTGCTTTTAATAAATGACTAACTGTGATTTCAAATGCAGCACGAGAAAGAACAGATTCTTTTTCTTTACTCACACCATGCCTACCAATAGCTCTAATTGTTCCATCAGAGGTCATTACATCTGATACAAGCATGATGTGTCTTAAATCAACGTTTAAACCTTGTTCTGATAGAGTGTTATGTGCCTCTTGAATTATCATGTTTCTAGCAGCTTCAATCCCTAGAACTCTTCCTACTGCCTGAATATCGTTTGTGTTTGTTCTAAATGGATCTACTCCTTCAATTTCAAGAACCTTTTCAAGGTTGCTTCCTTCACTATAAATTACGTATCCTTCGTTCGGTTCTTTTCTAATAATAATTCTCTTTATCCCGTCGATTCCCTTAACCTTTAAATCTTTGAGTGTTTCATTTATTCCAAGTAGTTTTTTATAGCTTGGGTCATCCAAAGTAACTTTTATCTTATCTTTTTCTTGTTTTGCTTCTATTTTTCTGATTTTACTTACTTTCTCAAGGATATCTTCCTTTGTGATATCTTTACTTTTTATAGTTTGCTTATCTGGCTTAATAGTAATAACTAGATTTGTAAGATCTGTTTCAATATCAGCAATACTGTTTAACCTTGAAATCTCAATTTGATTAGCTACCTTTTTAGCTAAATCTGATTTTAATTTATATTCATCTTTAAGATAGATATTCATCATAGGAGTTGAAGGTGCACTTCTTGCATCTACAATTTCTATTAGACGGGGAAGACCGAGTGTAACGTTAATCTCAGCAACACCTGCGTAGTGAAACGTACGCATTGTATTATGTGTTATAACACCATCAAAAGTAGTAAATGTCTCAAGCCCATCGACAGAAAGATCATATACATATTCATCATTAATATCTACATATGAGATATCTTTTATTTCATCCCATACTACATCTGCATTTAGCATTTTTTTAAGAGTCTTTATTTCTTTGTCTATATCTATATTCTTTTCTGCTGATAATTTTTCGAATTTTTCTATATATCTAGAAAGTGTAGTTCTACCAATCCTTTGTCTTTTAGTAAAATTATTAACAAGTCTTTTTGGAAATCCTAGTTTATCTGCTATTTCATAGAATATTTTACCAAAACCTGGTATCATATCAGTAATATCATATGATTTGTTTTTAAGAGAAACAAATTTACTAAGTTTTTCCAATTTTTCTTTTTTGCTTTTGTTATCTAAACCAATTTTTTGTAAAAACAAAGGTGCATACCTATAAGATATCTGTAAGGAATAACCCTTTTTGTTTTTGCATTTACTAGAAAATATTCCAAGTCTATTCAAAAGTAAAGCAATTCCATCGATTAGTTCTTTTGAAGAAGATGAGGCTCTAATAGATTTTCTATCTAGGCTTATGTTTCCATCCCCATCAAAATAACCTCTCAAAAGAGCGCATACAAAATCTATTTCAGCACTATAAGAAAAATCAGGTACTTTCTTATTTGCCGCACCTGTACCACATGATCTCTTCATAAAACAGGACAGAAGAGAAGAATTAATGCGTATGTCATGACCTAATGAAAATCCTCTTTCATTATCATATTCGTTGAAAGTAAAACCATGTTTTTTTGCAAATTCTCTTATTTTTGATTGAAATAATTTATCTGTGTTTGATATTGAAGTATAATATTTGGTAGAGTTTCCTTCAGCTAAATATGCACCTACAAACCATCCTAAGAAGCTATCTAATTTTATATCTTTTGGCAGAGGTTTTTTAGAAGGATAAGGATATATAAGATCGTTTTGTTGAAAAGCATAATCCATATTATCTATGTCTAGATAATTGCCTAGATCCAAAGAACTGATACAGTTTTCTTCAAGTTTTTTTACAACAGGTATCCTATCTCCGGGCTGAAGATTCTTTCCAGCAATTGGAACTATTTTGTTATTATTTCTTATCACAAACGAATGAGCATCTGTAGCTTGTATCTTTCTACCTGATCTAGTATTTATTTGAAGGAGTTTTTTTGGGCTTTTATGTCTGCTGCATGCCAATATTTTTTTCCACTCTATTTTTTCATTTTTATTTAAGCTTGGAACAAATATTTCTTTTTCTGGTGGTAAATCACATACCTCAGATTCTTTGATATGGCCATGACCATATACATTCATTACATCGTCTACAAATTTTCCTATTTCACAGACTTTGATTTTTTGATTTTGTTTAACTAAAATTTTCTCATTATAAGGTATAGACATCTGAGTTCCGGGTTCACCAATACTTTGAGCACCAACGATTCCACATGCTTCAGAAGGGTCTATTATATTTTGATCATAATGTTTAAAAGCAGTTTCAACGATTTTTTCTAGATTCTTCTTTTCTTCTAGATCTTTATCTTTTAAAACAAAATCAATTATTTCATTAACAATTTTTTTTGGTAAAACCCTTTCATTTAGAATTTTTTTGATTTTAGCTCTTAATTCTCTTATTTCTTTAGGTTCTTTAACTTCTTTAGGTGGGGTATAAAGTTCTTGAGGGTCTTTTACTCTCTTTTTACCCTTTTTACTTTTGCTTTTAGCTTTCTTGGACTGTTTTTTTGTAGTTGTTTTTTTGGATTTCTTAGTTTTCTTCGATGATTCTTTTTTGTTTGTAGCTTTATTTTTTTTCTTTACTTCTTTTTCATCTGTTTTTTTGGTTTTATTCTTTGTTTGTTTTTTTGATTTCTTTTTGTCTTCCTTTTCCTTTTTTACTTTTTTGTCATCTGTTTTTTTGATTTTCTTAGCCATTAAATCCCCTCTTTAACATCAGAAATAATTCGTTTAACATCCACTGCTTCACCATTTATACTGCGAGTTGGATCAACTCCGTCTTCGCCATATATAAACTGAATTATTTGACCGCCGGCTTGTCTTACTGTTCTATCATTTTCAACTTTAACATCTTCAAGAGCATTGATGAGCCTTCTCTGCATATAACCAGATCTAGATGTACGAACCGCTGTATCTACTAGACCTTCTCGACCACCCATTGAGTGGAAGAAATATTCCGTAGGTGTAAGACCAGTTTTATAACTAGATGCAACAAATCCTTTTGCACTAGCTCCAAGATCTCCTTTTTTGAAATGGGGTAAAGTTCTATATTCATATCCCCTGTGAATTCTTTCACCACGAACCGCCTGTTGGCCTACACAGCCGCTCATCTGAGATAAGTTAAGCATACTGCCACGAGCACCAGATTTAGCCATAATAACAGCGCTATTGTTTAAACCAAGGTGTCTACCTGCAATTTCACCAGCCATATCACGAGCACGTCCTGTTACACGCATTATTTCCATTTCAAGGGTTTCTTCGAGGCTTCTACCAGGTAATGATTCAAGTTCATCGTTTTCATATGCTTTAATAAGTCCTCTAATCTTTTTCATCGCCTTGTTTAAACCTTCTTCGATTTGCCTTTTTGCTTCATCAGGTATATCTTCATCATCTATACTAGTTGTAAAACCAAACAATGTAATTGATGCAATAGCCATACGGGTTACATTATCAATAAATTCCCTACCTGCATCCATTCCATGGTCACGGATTATTCTATCAAGAATACGTCCTTTAAATGCACCTACACTATTCTCATCAATTGTACCTTGTTTTAAGACTCCTTTCTTAATGACTACATATGAATCATATGGACAATCTTCTTTTTTGCATTTCTCGCAATTGGAACAGGTCTTTGCTTTATACTTAATGTTTAAATCATCGGGAAGAAGAGCACTAAATATCTCTTTACCCATAATATATTTTTTACCGTTCTCTTCGACTATTTTAGGATGTTTACCCTCATATTTTATAGCTGATAAAATCTGAGAGGCATCACCATATTGAATTTTTTTATCTCCGTGAGTTAAAAGAAAAGTACCAGATATATGATCATGTATTCCACCGATAATAGCTCCGCCGAAACGAGGCGAAAGAATGTTTTCTTGAACCTTCATAAGTATTTCAGATTCAGCTTGAGCTTCTTCACCTTGGATTAAGTGAAGGTTCATTTCATCACCGTCAAAATCAGCGTTATAAGGTGGACAAACACTTAGATTGAATCTAAAAGTTTTGTATGGAACAACCTTTATTCTATGAGCCATCATAGACATTCTATGAAGAGACGGCTGACGGTTAAATAGTGTAATATCTCCATCCATGAGTTGGCGCTCAATTATTGCACCTGGTTCAAGTTTTTCAGCAACAGTTTCAGCGTTTCTCTCAGATACTTTTATACGTTGTTTCATACCATCTGATTCGCGAAGAACATAGTTTACACCAGCTCGATATTCATCTGGAATCTCTGGAGGAGTTGCTTTTTGAGCTACTATTTTTTTACACCAATCAAGGTTGTGAGCGGTAACTTTCACAGGTATTGTAAGTTCTTTTGCAATACCTATAGGTATTCCTATCTCATTTATACTAAGATTTGGATCAGGTGAAATAACGGTACGAGCAGAAAAATTTACACGTTTACCCGACAGATTACTTCTGAAACGACCTTCTTTACCTTTAAGCCTTTGAGCAAGAGTTTTAAGAGGTCTGCCTGATCTGTGACGAGCTGGTGGAATACCGCTTGTTTGATTATCTAAGTAAGTTGTAATATGATATTGTAACAGTTCCCATAAATCTTCAACAATAAGCTGAGGTGCACCTGCATCACGGTTTTCCTGGAGGCGTTGATTGATTCTGATAACATCTACAAGTTTGTGGGTAAGATCATCCTCGCTTCTCTCACCTGATTCAAGAGTAACTGAGGGTCGTACAGTTACTGGTGGAACTGGTAGAACAGTTAAAACCATCCATTCAGGCCGAGCAGCATTTTTGTTTATATCAAATAAAGGTAAATCTTCATCGCGGATTTTTTCAAGCCATTCTCGAACTTCTGAAGGAGTAAGTTTTTTACCGTTTTCTCTAATGGATGTTGGTTTGTCAAGCTCGATTTTTCCTACTTCTCTACCGCAATGAGGACATTTATCTGCCTTTCGAGCATCTTTAACAACTGATCTTAAAAGATATGTGTTGTCCCTTCCTTCTCTATCATATTTTTCGATTTCATCTAAGAATTCTTGTCTTTGTTTATCTGTAAGTTGAAGTCTCCCACAATCTCTACAGGTAGCCCTAAGACAATCCCTAATGTTCTTGATTAGGCCTACATGAATGACAGGCATAGCAAGATCAATATGGCCAAAATGACCTGGACACTTATCTTTACCTACTCTAAGTCCGCAGGTTTTACATCTAAGACCTGGTTCAATTACTCCCATTCTAGGATCCATTAGACCCATAGCTATTGGAAAACCATCATCATCATATGTATCAGCAGTAATGACTTTTGTCGCACTCATTTTTCTAACTTCATTTGGGGATAATATTGAAAAAGTAATGCTTCCTATTTTTTTCGTAATATTTCTACTTCTTTCCATAATATAACCTTCAGAATAAATTATACAAGTGATTTTAACTTAATCCTTGGAGCAATTACAAGTGATTTCAATTCATCAATGAGTAATTTAAAAGCATAGCTCATCTCAATTGGATAGACGTCTGCTTTGTCTTTACATACCGGGCATTTTAGTGCTCCATGTCTATCTCTAATTGCTACATGCCCACAATTATTACATACATATTTAATCGTTAAATCAGATTCATCAAGAAGTCGGTCTTTGATAACCATAGATGCACCATGGCCGATCAGACAATCTCTTTCCATTTCTCCAAACCTGAGACCTCCTTCACGAGCACGTCCTTCAGTTGGTTGTCTTGTCAAAATCTGCACAGGTCCTCTGCTTCTTGCATGCATTTTTCCTGCAACCATGTGATGCAGTTTCTGGTAATATATACATCCAACAAAGATTTCAACTTCAAGTGGTTTTCCTGTTTCACCATTATATAAAATTTCTTTACCATTATGTTTGAATCCATTAGCAACTAGTGTATCTCTAAGAACTTTTTCCCGATCGCCGCTGAAAGCAGTTCCATCAACAGTTTTACCCTCCATTGATCCTACTTTGCCACCTATCATTTCAAGAACATGACCTACAGTCATACGACTTGGGATAGCATGCGGATTCATGATCAAATCTGGTGACATACCTGATTCATTAAAAGGCATATCTTCTTGAGGGACAAGAAGTCCAATAACTCCTTTTTGACCGTGTTTACTAGCAAATTTATCACCATATTCAGGGATTCTTTGTTCACGCACCTTTATTTTAACCATTCTAGAGCCATTAACAGATTCAGATAACATTACTTTGTCAACGAGTCCTTTTTCTCCATGTTGTACGGTAACAGAAGTTTCTCTTCTCTTTTGTGGAGTCAAAAAATCAGTTGGTTCTTCTAAAAATCTTGGAGGTGAAGTTTTTCCTATAAGTACATCACTACTAGATACTCCGCACTCTGGTGAAATAAGTCCATCTTCTCCAAGGTTTATATATGCTTCTTCAGATCTAACACCACGGCAGTCAGGGTTTGGTACTTCAAAGTGATCTTCTTGGCCACCAGGATACCTTTTCTCTTCACTACTATATGTCCTAAAGAAGCTGCTTCTCGCCAGACCTCTTTGCACACTTGCTTTGCTCATAACAAGAGCATCTTCCATGTTGTATCCTTTGTATGAAGCAACAGCGACAACAAAGTTTTGTCCGGCTGGTCTTTCAGCAAATTTAAGATATTTAACAGGGTGGGTTTGAACTAATGGTGCTTGAGGATAATGCATCAAATGTCCCCTTGTATCGGGGCGAATTCTATAGTTTGCTGCACCAAACCCAAGTGATTGTTTACCCATGCCTGCACCCATAGTAATTCTAGGTGAAGAATTATGTTCAGGATAGGGAACAAGAGATGAACCTATTCCAAGTATACACATCGGGTCCATTTCCATATGTGTATGATCTGGGGTGATATTTTTTTCATCAAGTGATATAAGTGTGTTTTCTTCTTCTTCAGCATCTATGTATTCTACAATACCTTCATTTATCAGATCTATCCATTTTTTCTTACCTGTTTTAAGATCATCTAAGATTTTATCTGTTAAAAGCAATTTACCTTTTTCAACAATTGCTAGAGGTCTTCTAAGTCTACCGCAGTCACAGTTGACAATTACATCATTTGCTTCTTCTAGATAAGCAATATTGACTTCATTGTTTAACATTCCTTTACGTCTTTTTACTCTAAGTTTTTCAACAAGTTCTTTACCATTTGGATACATACCAATAAGGTCGCCGTTTAAATAAACTCTAGTTCCAGTTGATTTCTTTGAAATATCTTTTATACCTAGATCTTTAAGTATACTTTCAACTTCTTTTTCTGGAAAACCTTCTGAAATCTCAACAGCGAGAGCCAGGTTTTTTACTAGCCCACAGTTAGGGCCTTCTGGCGTTTCATTAGGACAAAGTCTACCCCACTGTGTACTGTGAAGATCACGAGCTTCAAAATGAGGCTGTGAACGAGTAAGTGGAGATGTAACTCTTCTTAAGTGACTTAAAACGGCTAAGTTACTAGTTCTATCAAGAAGTTGAGAAATACCTGCACGTCCTCCTACCCAGTTACCTGTAGCTAGAGCATGATGGATACGCTGGCTTAAAACATCTGGCCTGAGCGATGAACTAATTTTGATTTCTTTACCTTTAGCATGAATTCTTTCAATTTGATATTTTAGATCCTTACAAAGAGCTGTAAATGCAACACGGAAAAGATCTTCCATCAGGTCTCCAGCAAGTTTCAATCTTTTATTTGCATAATGATCCTTATCATCTGGTTCACGTTTATCTAGAGCAAGCTCGAGTACCGCCATACCCATACGTGCCATGAAAATTGCTTTAGTTAGTCTATCTTCTGGTTCGTTACCAAGATGTGGAAGCAGATTTTTATCCATTAATGTTTCCACACGTCTTATACGATATTCTTTAGCTTGCCCTCCAGCAAATTTCTTACCAAGATAAGCTACTGCTTCTTCTTTAGTTGTAATCCCGTATTCATTAGCACATTCTTCGATGTTTGCTAGAACAAATGGCTCCATCTTTGGATCAACGCTAATTACATCAACAATTTCTTCGTCATCTTCCATTCCTAGAGCACGTAATAGAATCATAAGTGGAATCTGGCCATAGGTTGTTGGAAGAGAAACCATAAGCATTCCATCTTTCTTTTTCTCAACAACAGTAAGTGCTCTGTAACCTTCTCTTTGTGAAAATACTTTAGCAACTTCAATGTCTCTACCATATCTACTACTTTTTTCAACAAGAACTCTGTTTGGAGCTAGATCTTCAACAGTAATTAGAACTCTCTCAGTACCGTTACTTATAAAATATCCGCCTGGATCAAGTGGATCTTCCTGGAAATCTTGAAGTATTTTATCATATTCTTCGTTTGAAAATTCATGTCCTTTTTCTTTTTCAATAGCATTTTTTGCAAGGTTACATGCTTTAGATTTTATCATTATTGGTAGATCGCCAATTCTTACTTCTTCTGGATCATATTCGACATCGTCTTTTACTGGTATAAATTCAAGTGAAACCGGTGCTTCATATGTTAAATCTCTAAGACGGGCTTCCATTGGAGTTAGTCTTCTTACAGTTCCATCTGCTTCTTTTACTTCAGGTTTTCCAATTTTTACCTTACCAAATTTTATCTTATATCCCTCGATTTCAGGATATATAAAGCCTTCTTCCATCTCTTCTTCTTGCCCTATTGTAGTACTAGCTACAATATGTTGTAATCTTCTTTCAAGAAAATCATTATATGAGGCAATCTGATGGTTAACTATGCTTCGCTCTTTATAAAAAGAATCAACAAGCTCTCTCATTATTACACCTATTTACTACTTTCAACAACATATCTGTAAGAAACTGCTTTATCAGCAGTGTGGCTTTTTCTTGTAATTTTTACTATTTGTCCCGGTTTTGCTCCAATAAGCATGGAGACTGGATCTGTGGCTAACATTTTAGGCAGCTGGTCAGGCGTTATATTATATTTTTTAAAAAGGTCTTTGCCTTCTTTTTCTGATATTATTTCATGTTTTGGTACCAGCTTGTGTTTAGTTATGTCTAATTTTGGTTTTTTTGGTTTTTTAGCCATTCTGAGATCGTTCCTCCTAAACTATATTGGAAGGATTGGTAGCGGGCCTGTGGGGATTCGAACCCCAGGCCACCTGGTTAAAAGCCAGATGCTCTACCTAGCTGAGCTACAGGCCCCTTTTGAGGACCGGGACTCAACATATTTTATTTTAGCCAATATATATTACACTCTAATCAGTATTAATGCTGAAACAGTTTACCCGCTATACCACTTCTTATATATATAATTTATGTATATGTCTCTGTTTTATTTGGCAGGTTTCAAAATAAGTTCATTTGTTTTATTTTTAAATGTTATCTCGTAATCTTCAAAAATTGGTTTTCTACCGAGAAGAACAGGTATATCACTTCTACCAGATACATGTATCTCTAAATCATTGTAATTTATTTGGTTTGTTTGGTTTCCAATGGTCATATTTATGAATGCTTTGTATAGTTTAGCAACTCCTCCAGCTGTATCGACATCTCCTGCTTTTTTGAGTTTTAAACCTAAGTATTTAGCTATAGGCATAGGGATTACTATAAAATCGCCTCCTGAGTCAAGCAGTGCATCGATAAAAGGAGTTTCTTTTCCATTAGAAAAAAATTTTACTTGTACTACGGGATATTTTAAATATTTGAATATAAGCTGCTGTTTTATCATAGTCATCAATATAATCTATTTTTCTCTGAAAATACTTTTGATATTTTTACTTTGTCCTCAGGGAATTTGTTTGATGGGTATTTTTCTTCAGCTAGTTTTAGTATTTCTTCTACATTATCACTGTGGTCTATTATTTCATCATTGAATAATAAGAGCCATTCCCCTTCAAATTTTTTTGTAAATTCTGTATCTTTCATTAAACAACACTAGACGATTTATGTATTTAAAATTTTTTGTTGAACCTGCTATATTCCAAGATTTTGACCTATTTTTTAACATTTCTAATCACAAATTATTTATACTATGACTCACACAAGATATATTGCAAGATTTAAAATTAAAAACTATTCGCAAGAAGGGGTTTAAAATTATGAATATAATAACATTAGATGATTTATCTAAAGCTATAGCTAATAGAGTTGGTATTGGCATAGAAGAAGCAAAAAGAGACGCTGGTTTTGTAATGGACATATTTGGTTTTCAGGATAGAGTAATTGATAATGTCCTTGATCCTGAAGATAGACAATTGTTTTATATCCTAGAAGAAGAAGGAATGCTTACTACAGAACGTGAAGAAACAACACTTTATGATGGAAGAGAATGGAGGACTCATTATTGGGTTATCAGAAAAGATATAATTTTAAGATACTCAAAAGATGAGAACAAAAGGAGTGGAAGTGTCCTTTCAGATAGACAAGCAATTGAAGATATATCTGATGAGGCAGTATATGATGCCTTAGAAGATGATATGTGGGTTACTAAAAAGTTTGAAGATTAAATCCATAACATCTTTTTTTTATTTTTAATTCTCTCAAAAGATTAATATCTAACTTTTTGTTACATCCTTTCTATTAGTTTAAAACTATATAGAGAATAGGTGAAATTATGGCCAAACGTAAAATAATAATAAGCTCAGAATCTGTAACTGAAGGTCATCCTGACAAAATGTGCGATCTAATATCTGACGCAATCCTTGATGAGGCGTTGAGAGAGGATTCTAATTCTAGAGTTGCCGTTGAAACCGGAACCAAAAACGGCGGAGTTATGGTATTTGGCGAGATGACCACTGAAGGATACATTGATATTCCTAGAGTTGTTAGAAATGCAATAAAAGACATTGGTTACACCAAATCAGAGTATGGAATTGAATGGGAGACATGCTCAGTATGGGTTCAAATAACAGAGCAAAGCCCTGATATTTCTCAAGGTGTATCTGAAGGTGATGGTCTTCATAAAGAACAAGGCGCAGGTGATCAAGGGATGATGTATGGATATGCATGTAATGAAACAAAAGAAATGATGCCGCTTCCAATTGCTCTTTCACATAAACTTTCTAAAAAGCTTTCAGAAGCAAGAAAAAAAGGAGAGATCACATATCTTAGACCAGATGGAAAATCTCAAGTTTCAATAGAATATGATGAGAAGGGAAAACCTTTGAGAGCAGATACAATAGTTGTTTCCACTCAACATGATGGCGGTATTTCACACAGTCGAATAAAAAAAGATATCACTGAAAAAGTAATCAAACCAGTTTGTAAGAAATGGATTGATAAAGATACAGTTTTCCATGTTAATCCTACTGGTGCATTTATTAGAGGCGGCCCATTTGCTGATGCGGGAATTACTGGCAGAAAAATAATAGTAGATACCTATGGCGGTATTGGAAGACACGGCGGTGGTGCTTTTTCAGGTAAAGATCCAAGTAAAGTAGATAGAAGTGCTGCGTATGCTGCTAGATATATAGCAAAAAATATTGTAGCTGCTGAATTATCTGATAAATGTGAGATCCAACTCGCATATGCAATTGGTGTATCTAAACCTGTATCAATAAATATTGACTGTTTTGGTACAAACAAAATACCTGTTTCAAAAATTGAAGAGTTAGTTAGAGAATTTTTCCCACTTACACCAAGTGAAATAATCAATCATTTTGACTTAAAGAGACCAATTTTTTATAAAACTGCAGCTTATGGACATTTTGGTAGAAATGATCCAGATTTTACATGGGAAAAAACAGATAAAGTAAAACTCTTAAGAAAAGAAGCAAGTCTCAAAAAATAATTTTTTCCCTTCTTTTTATCGTTAGTTTAAAGTAATAAATTTTATATTCTACAGATGTGGATTTTAAAGGTAAAAATAGAGAGAATAGGATTTATGTAATACTTGCTGTTATTATACTTATTGTAATTTTAGTTGCAGTTACCCTAGGCTCTAATAAAATTACTGAAGCATATGTTTCTGATAAAGCATTAGAAAACGGCTGGTTCGAAGATTTCAATGAAAGATATATTGATTCTCAATTTCTTGGTTTAGAAAAACAAGCAAGTTTTACTTATCGGATTGATAACTCTAGTTTTCCATCTTTTTTGACAGTTAATACATATAAAACACTTTTTATGATGAACGAAAAAGATCTATATGAAAAAACAATTGATGCAATAAAGAATTATATGTATGAAAAGAATGTTTCTTTAAACTATAATTCTACTTTAGAAAATGAAAGGACGATAGGTAATGGTCATAAAACAATGTATGTAATTTATAATGGTACATTAGTTAATGATAATAAAATATTAAATGTTAGAGTGATAGGCGAAACCTGGAATTGTGATAAATCAGGGACTTCAATTATTGCAATTGGTTTTTCACAAATTACAAATAATTCTAATGAAAACCTTGAATATTGGAATGATATAACAAAAAAAGATGGATTGATATATAACGTGATATGTCATTAATCCTTATTCTTCTTTTAATTCTGCTTTTTGAAGGTTATATCCTAGTGGACATTTGATATCGCCGTGTATCTTTTTTATTTCATATGTTTTGTCTTTTTGTAGTTCTACTTTGCAATATTTGTAGTTTTCACAACCAATATTGTTACACTCTTTTTTTTCGATTTTTGATTTTGCTCCTTCAGTGTATTTTTTATCTATTGCGGTAAGTATTGGTAATTCTTCAACTTCAACAACGGTTGCAGTTCCTTGATGTATTTTACAGTTATGTTTTTTATCTCTTACTTTTTTAATCTTATATCTTCTGTTTTCTTTAAGATTAAAACATACTGTTTTTAATTTACAATTTTTACAATCATTATTTGGTCCTAAATAAGTAAATTCTAAATCTTTTTTTGCTAATCTTTCTCCTATTAATGTTACTAAAGCCATTTTTTATATTACTCCTGTTGTTTTTGCTACTTTTTGCGCTGCATCTTTAGTTAGACCTGTTTCACCAAGTATAGTATATCTTTCAGGTCTTATCTCTTGGCATCTAACAAGTGATTCGATAATTTTCTTTTTTGTTACACCAAGTTCTTCAGATGATGTTGGAGCCCCTATTTTTTTAAGTGTATCTCTAATAAGTTTCCAATCTCCCCCATGAAGATAAACCATCATAATTGCTCCAATTCCACATTGTTCCCCATGAAGCGGACTCTTTTTACCTTTTAGTAAAATTCTTTTACCTAAATGATCAAGCATATGTGAAAACATATGTTCAGATCCGGAGGCGGGTCTAGTGTTTCCTGCCACACTCATTGCAACTCCTGATACAATCATAGCTTTTACTGCATACCATGCTGATTCTTCAGAGTTTGGTCTAATATCTTCAGCATTATCAATTAAAAGTTCAGCAGCTGTTTTTGCAAGAACTGCTGCATGACTGCTGAATTCTTCATCTTTTAATCTATGTGCAAGTTCCCAGTCCATTACAGCTGAAATATTTGATATAACATCTGCACAACCTGAGGCAAGCATTTTATAAGGTGCTTTATGAATAATGCTAGTATCAGCAAGAATTGCCAGGGGCGATACTGCTGTTTTTGATACTGATCCTTTCCTGTGTTTTAGAGATGCCCGGGGTGATGCTATTCCATCGTGTGCTGCAGATGTTGGTACACTTATAAACGGATTTTTAAGTTCATATGATGCAAGTTTTGTAACATCAATTACTGTACCTCCACCTACGCCTATCATTAATTCATTTTCGTTTTTATTTGCATAATTTATTACTTTATTTACTTGGCTTACTGTAGCAGCTGTAACTATTTTTTCATTTACATTAAAATCATTTTTCTTTAAGATTTTTTGTATTTTTTCTCCTGATAGTTTCATTGTTTTTTTATCAGCAACAATTAGAGCTGAGTTTCCTCTTGAGATTCTGTTACATAGTTCAGCGATTTGTTCTGTTGAATTATGCCCAACGATAATTTCTCTTGGAAATACCATGGTTTTTGATTTTTTAAAGTATCTCATAACAAGCATCGTAAACCACGGGTTTAATATATTATTTTTTCCTTTCCTGCTAGGAAATGAAAGAAATGGTTGACATTATAAAAAAAAATCATTTGAAGATTTTGATATATTCTATAGCTGTTTTTGTTTTATTTGTAATATTTGGTTTGGTCTTTTTCCCCAATTTGTTTTATGACAACTGGATTTGGAAATATTATTGGGGTCCAATTGTTGCCGATGCAAACCCAAGTTCTACGACAGCAGTTTATAATGGTGTTGTAGCCCAAGAAGGATATACAATAATCTCTGAGATAACATATGGTATAATATTAATTGTTTCAATATATGTGATATACAAGCTTTTAAACAAGTTAAAAATTGCTGTAAACTGGAAGTTTGCACTAGCACTACTACCTTATATTATATTTGGCCCAGTTATTAGAGTTTTAGAAGATTCTGGTTATTTTGAGCCTCCCTTAGTATATTTTTTTATTTCCCCCTTGATTTACGTTGTGATTGCTTTTTTTGCATTGTTTTTCTTGATATTGGGATATTTTATTAAAGAAAAATACAAACAATATAATCTGTCAGTAAATAAAGTCCTTTTTACCGGAGGTATAATACTTCTTCTACCATCTCTTATACTTGTTTCAAGTTGGATTCTTGGATTTCAATGGGGTATATCTAGTGGAGTTCGCTTTGATGTTTTTATTATTGTTATTGGGATTATTTCTTTATTAACATTTTTTGTTTATTATTTAGCTAGATTTTTAAAAGATAAAAAAGATTTATCACCTTATCAAAATCCATTGAATCTATCAATGCTATTTGGTCATTTGTTGGATGGTGTTACTAGTTATATTTCAATTAAAGATCCTTTTATGATGGGATTATATTATTCAGAAAAACATCCTGCTTCTAATTATTTACTTGAAATATGGGGTCCTTTGTTTCCTATTGTAAAATTTGTTTTGATTATTGTTGTAATATATGTTTTTGATATACTTTACAAAGATGAGTTAAAAGAGTATGTTAATCTTGTGAATCTATTGAAAATTGGAATTTTAATCCTTGGTTTTTCACCAGGCCTTCGTGATATCTTACGTGTAACTATGGGGGTATAGTATTTTTGCGTAGACATCCCGATTGGCTGAAAGTAAAAATTCCAGGTGGAAAAGATTTTTCTAAAATGAAAAAGCTTCTTCGTTCTGCAAAGCTTTATACCATCTGTGAAGAAGCAAAGTGTCCTAATATCGCTGAATGTTTTGGATGTGGTACTGCTGTTTTTCTGATTCTTGGAGATGTTTGCTCAAGAAATTGCAAATATTGTAATGTTAAACATGGTAAACCTCATTCATTAAATCAAGATGAACCAAAAGATGTAGCTGAAAGCGTTAAAAAACTTGGTCTAGATTATGTTGTTATCACTTCTGTTACACGTGATGACTTATCAGATGGGGGATCAAGTGTTTTTTATGATACAGTTTTAGAAGTTAGAAAATTAAACCCTGATTGTAAAATAGAGCTTTTAATTCCTGATTTTAAGGGAAAAATTGGTTCCTTAAAAAAAGTTGTATCTGCCAAGCCTGATGTTATTAACCATAATATTGAAGTTGTAGAAGATTTATTTCCTAAGATTAGGCCTGAAGGTGAGTATAATACTAGTTTAAAACTTTTAGGCAATATCAGAAAATTGGATGGAAATATAAAATCTAAATCTGGTTTTATGGTGGGTTTAGGAGAAAATAAAGATCAAATAATTAAAACTATGAAAGATTTGAGAAATTCTGATGTTGATTTTTTAACAATTGGCCAATACTTGCAGCCTTCTAGAATTCATGCTGAGATTAAAAAATATTATACTCCTTCTGAATTTAACGAATTTAAAAATATTGCTCTAAACTTAGGTTTTAAACATGTAGAATCTGCGCCATTGGTTCGTAGTTCGTATCATGCAAAAGAAGCTTTTTTCTAAAAAAACATTATATACAATTTTCTATTTACGCTATAGGTTATGATTTCAAAATCTGAATATAAAATTCCAAAAGGAAAGCTTGTTAAAATAAATCTTGAGTATGATGATAAAGAAGAAAAAATAGTTAAACTAAAGATCATGGGGGATTTTTTTGCATATCCCTCTGAGTCTATTGAGATCTTAGAAAAAGAATTAATTGGAACCGATGTGAATAGAAAAAAACTGTTTGATAAAATTGATAGTATAATAAAAAGAAAAAATTTTGAGTTTATTGGTTTAAACTCTGAAGGTTTAACTGAAGGTATTATGAGGTGCTTGAAATGAAAGAAAAATGGCGTTTTCTTGTAACAAATGGTAACAATGCCTTTAGAAATATGGCTATTGATAGAGCGATTTTAGTTGCTAATAGTAAAGAAATTGTCCCGCCTACCGTTAGGTTTTATCATTGGATTCCCTCTGCTATAAGCATTGGATATTTTCAAAGTTTAACTGAAGAGATAGATTTAGATGAATGTAAAAAAAATGGTGTTAACTATGTTAGAAGAATCACTGGTGGTGGCGCTGTTTTTCATGAAAACGAATTGACCTATAGTATTGTTATCCCTGAGTCTCATAAAGAAATTCCAAAAAATATTATGGATAGCTACGGAAGGATTTGTGGGGCAATTATAAGGGGTCTAAAACACTTTGGAATAGATAGTACATATCATCCTATCAATGATATTTTATCTAACGGTAAAAAAATTTCAGGTAATGCTCAAACAAGAAAACATAAAACAGTTCTTCAGCATGGTACAGTTCTTTTAGATGTTGATGTTGAAAAGATGTTTGCTCTTTTGAAAGTATCAAATGAAAAAATGATCGATAAACTTGTGTCTGATGTTAAACAGAGAGTAACCTCGGCAAAAAATGTTTTAGATAGAGTTGTTTCATTTGATGAAATTGTGGATGATATGAAGAGAGGATTTGAAGATGAGTTTAATGTTGAACTTGTTGAAGGTGATTTAACAACTGAGGAAATGAATCTAGCTTCTGATTTTGAAAAAAATTGTTTTTCTAAAAAAGAATGGAATCATAAAAGATGAAAATTGATTGAACCTAAATTCGGAGAAGATTTATAATTATTTATTAAAATGTGAGGGGATAGAGATGCCGAAACAAGATATCTGGTTTGAATATTATAAATGGAGGAGGATTGCTTTACTTCCAAGCGGAATCTATATTTTTATTTTTCTTCTGATGTTATTGTTTTTTTCATTTTTAGAGGGTTATCTTCATTTTAATGCAACATCTGGATTTATTGCATATATTTGGACAAGTACAATTTTAGGGGCATTGATTTATTATCTATTGTATAGATTTTTTAAAAATAAACGAATAGATGTTGAAGAAGAGCGGAAAAAACTTGATAAAGAAAGGCAAGAGTATTATCGTCAGAGAATACCAGACTATAAACCTGTAAAAATCGCTCAAACTATTTCAGATACATCTATTATGAGTAAAAAGAAAACACAGGACATTATTGCTACTTCGATTATTGTTGGTGTGTTTGTTTTTGCAGCTATTTCAACTGTAACTTTATTATTTCCTGAAAAAGAAGATGATTTTATTAAGATTGGTTTTACGAATCAAACTTCTGAATCTGTAGAGATTAGTTTCAGTATTTACGAATATAATAACAACTCGGATTGGATAAATAGTGATAGCGTATATTTCTCTCAAATAACTTTAGAAGATTTCTCCATTACGATTGATTCAGGAGCAGATGAGATAGACGGAAAGATTTTTGAAGCAGAAAAATGCAAGAAGGATAAAACCTACGTGATAAAAGTTTGGGTGGATCCCTCTGAAGATTTTTATAAGTTATTCTCTAACGATATAGAGATATCTTATTATGGTTATTCTGGGTTACCATTTGGGCCAAGTATGGAGTTATCACCACCATAAAAATTTCAATTATAATTGATATACGTATATATACATATTGATATATCTTTTTAATACTTATATATCCCTGCGAGTGTGACATAAGTAATCAAAATCCCAATAATGCGGCAGAACCATTTTGATATATTTAATACTTGGATAGATCAAGATTCATTCCATCTCTAGCTGCAATTATATTAGCACCAAGTTTTTTAGACATTTTCTCTGCTATTTCCCAAGGTTTAGCTTTTATTACTTTTATTCCGAAGTGAGTAAGAACTGTAAGCTTTGGTTTCAGTTTTTTGATTATATATTCAGCATCTTCAAAAGATAAATGATGGATTTTATCAACAGATTTTAAAAGAACTACATTCAAAATAAGAATATCTCCATCATAATAATTGATAATTTCATCATAAAATTTAGTATCTGAAACTAAAGATACAGAATTCTTTTTTCCAATAAAATTGATCCCATAACATTCAACTCCATGAATATTTCTTTTAGGAGTTGAAAAAGTAATATTTCCAATTTTATATTTCTTTTTTTCTTCTAAAAAAATTATTTCTTCAGAATGATTTCTGAAATGATTCATTATAACGTTATCGACTTCTAAAGCCTGTTTTGGAAGATAGACTAAGCCTTTTTTATCAAATCCTCCGTTAGTCATTGCTTCAATCATTATGTTTATATCATTTGAATGATCGATATGGCTGTGAGTAAGAATTATTGCATCAAGTTTTTTTGGATTCAATTTTGGTCTACTGGACCTGCAATTCACTAGAGAACCAGGACCGGGATCAACTAAAATATTTGTATCGTCAAGTGTTAACCAAATACCGCCTGATTTTCTGAACTGATTAATTACTGCAAAACGTCCTCCGGCTGTTCCAAGAAACTTAATTCTGTCCATCATCTGCTCACATTTTGATAGTAAAACTATTTAGAAACCCTATAATTTATCGGTATTAATGAACCTTTGCGAATATACTTACTTTTTAGTAAGGCAAATCCCAAAAGGAAGAGTTTCAACATATGGTGCTGTTGCAAAAGCTCTTGGAGATAAAAGACATGCAAGAGCAGTTGGAATGTACATGAATAGAAACCCAAACCCTGATAAAATGCCGTGCTTTAAAATTGTTAAATCTGATGGAAATATTGGCGGGTTTGCAAAAGGAATTGAAGATAAAATAAAGAGATTGAATAAAGAAGGAATAAATGTAAAAAATGGCAAAATCGTTGATTTTGAAAAAAAATTTTTTGATGATTTCAAAACAGAGTACCCTCTGATAAAACTTCGCAAAGAACAATTAGAGTTAAGAGAAAAAGTTGAATTGAAAGATGGTTTTTCAAAAATAAATACCGTTGCAGGTCTGGATGTATCCTTTTCAAAAAATAACCCTAAAAAAGTATGTGGTGCATGCATTGTATTAGATTATAACACAAAAGAAGTAGTTGAAGAAAAGATAGTTCACCTAGATTTAGAGTTTCCATATATTCCAACATATCTTTCCTATAGAGAGCTCCCAGTTTATGAAAAACTAATAGAGAAATTAGAAACAGATCCTACGGTTTTTATGTTTGATGGAAACGGCATTCTTCACCCAAATTTTTTTGGAATTGCATCACATGCAGGTGTATTATTTGATATCTCTACAATAGGAGTTGCAAAAAGTTTGTTATGTGGAAATGTAGAAAAAAATATTGTTAAAATAGATGGTAAAAAAGCTGGGTTTTTATTTTATGCATCGAAAAAATTAAAAAGACCAATTTATGTTTCACCCGGCCATAAAATATCGTTTACTACTTCAAAAAAGATTGTAAAAAATATGTGTAGGTATAGGGTGCCTGAACCTACTAGAAGGGCTCATATGCTTTCGAAAAAAAGTTTGTAATTACAGATCATCTAATTCTTTGCTAGATATTACGGGTATATTATTTTGTTTAAACCACTTTTTGTATTCTGTTACTTGAGATTTTTTTAGTGATTTTTTATGTAGATATACTCCATTTAAATTAGGTGTTTTATCCATTGCTTCTTTGATCATATCGTAGTCTATATTTCCTTCCTTTATCTGATAGGTGGGAATCATATGTCCAAATGCTGCTTTTTTTTCAAAGACCATATCTGTGAATCTAGGTGCATAGTGTCCACCCCCAATTCCAATAAAAACGGGGATGTCTTTTGGCATATCTTCTTCACATCTGTATTTTTCAAGTACCTCTAAAACTGATTTAGCAATAATTTTTGCAGGTTTTTTCTTTTTCCATTCATCTAGAGTGCTACCTACTTCAGTAAATAGAGTTGGAGTTTTTATATATGGGCCGTGGTGAGTTACTTCAAAACAAACCTGATGGTATGTTTTTGCTAGTTTTGCATTCTTTTTTATTGTGCGTAATAGGTGTGTCATTAGTCTTGGTGCTGACATTGTAAGTTTTCTATTTTTTCCTCCGAATTTTGCTTCTCCATAATTTCCTATGGGGTGTGTTGTAAGAGTTGGTTCACCTGTTTTACTTCTATGTCTAGTAATAAAAACAACTAATTCTGGATTGATTTTTAATTCTTTTTTCACTTCCTTTTCTAAATTTTCATGTCTAATAGTTCTATCATTTATTGTTACAAGAAATATATCTTTTAGATTTGAATTTTCATATGCTGGATTATCTTTGAATTTACATATTTCTTTAAAATCAGATAGTTCTAAAAGTGAATCTTTTATATTTTCTCCTGCTGGATCTTCTGTTGAATTAATTAATAATACGCTTATTTTTTCACCTAAATAAAAAAATAAAAAGATGTTTAATAATTTTTACTCTTCTGCTTTTCGTTCTTTTCTTAGCATTTCTTTGATTTTTTCCATTCTTGTAATAAAATGGATCCTATCTTCACATTTACAGACTTTTGCGATATATTTTAGTTCTTCGACTTCTTGTTTTGTTGAGAGGAGACCGATTATAAACATAATTAACAATTTAATTTTATATTATTATGTATATAATATTTATTGTACACTTGTTACCAAAGAAAATAACAAATAACTAAGAATTTTTTTAAATAGAATTGAATTTTTTTTAGTCTTTTCTTAGATATTTTATGATGCCTGCTGTAAAACCTAGAGCAATTGGTAAAATAACAATATAATATAAGATATCGATTTTTGTAAAGAAAAGAAAGATATCATATCCTGATACATATAAAAAAATCAAAAAAACTAAAACTATGGGTACCAGTAGAGCTAATATTAATGGTATAGATTCTCTGTTTACCATCATCTTCCCCCTTCTCTATATCCTTAAATAGATAGGATATATATTTTGAAGTATATTATGATATATAATAATATATATTTAATATTTTTCTATTGGTCCATACCTTTTATTACCATTGAAAATTTCATCTAATTCACAATGAGAAAATGCAATATTCATAGTTGTAGGCCTATACTTTCCGTCCTGGGTATCCCAATATATTTCAATACCCTTTTCTTCGATTGAAAGAATAATTCCTTTATAGGTTGTGTTTTTTCCGTTTTTATCTTTTAAGGTACGTTTAACCCTATCTCCTAATTCAAAAGCATCATATAATGAGGGATAGTCTTTATTTTCTTTATAATCATTCATGTTTTTTCACCTTATACCATCAGTTACTAACAGTTTTTGAAAATAAAAGTATATAAATATCCCCTGTAAAAACTATCATACTGTAAATAAGACGTTTTGATTTTTTTCCAAAAATATAAGTGATATATCTCAGTTATAGGCTGTGGAAAATATGAAAAAAAGTATGATATTTAGCATTTTACTTCTAGTCTCTATACTAATTTCTGTTAGTGTATCTCAATCTAAAGGAATTGAAAATAAAATATATGTAGATTGTGATGAAACAGAAGAATACACATCTATTCAAACTGCCATAGATAACGCTTCAGATGAAAGTGATATCTATGTAAAAAGCGGTACATATATTGAAGATATTATTGTTAATAAGACGTTAAACATAATTGGAGAAAATAATAACAATACAAATATTAGCGGTTGTTTTCATATTTTAGCCGATGGAGTAACAATAAAAAATTTTAAAATAGATAGTTCTAAAAATCCAAAAAAGACATTAGAGTATGGGATTGAAGTTCTTTCAAATTCTAGTACAATTACAAATAATATAATGTATAATAACACTATTGGTATATTTATATCTGAATTTGATGATAACTCAATTTATCATAATAGTTTTATTAATAACACCCTACAGGCAGATGATAACGGCAACAATACCTGGTTTAATAAAAAGTTTCAACAAGGCAATTACTGGGATGATTACAAAGGAATAGATCAAAATAACGACGGAATAGGTGATAATCCATATAATATTACAGACTCCGAAATTCAGGATAAATATCCACTGATGATGCCTTATAATGAATTTATGAAAATTAATGAAAGAGGTTTTAATCTCGATGAACTTGCATATGTTTTAACAATTGGTGTTGTCCTATCCGTTGTATTTTTAGTACCAATTGCTTATTACTTTAGAAAAAAGATATTAAAATTATAGAAAAATTAGGTTGTTTTAATTGTTCCAAGAATTGGTTCATAAATAAGGCCTTTGTCCATAAGAGATGAAAGGGCTTCTTCAACAGTATCCTTATCTAATTTATTTTTACTGCATTCTTTAGTAATATCGTCCCAAGGAGCGCCTTCGTCTCCTTCCATATCTCTGATTATAGAAAGTACCTTTTTTTCGATTTCCTCAAAATCTTTTTCTTCTTCATCTAATTTTTTATCTTCTTTTGATTCTGTTTTTTTTGTTTCAGTATTTTTTTCTTGAGTTTTTATCTTTTTTTTCTTAGATTGGTCTATCTTAGGTTCTTTTTCTGATTTTTTATCTGGTACAAGATACTGAAGAGATTCCTGGATTAGTGTGACATATTTATTTAGATCAATATTTCCATAATTTTTAATAGCCTGAACAATTCCTGCTGATAAATCAGTACTATATCCAAGTTTTTTAAGTTCAAACTCATTTGTATCTGTCATCTGCATAGCTTCAAGGATTGCTTCAATTCTTTCTTTTGTTTGTTTGCATGTATCAAGAATCCATTTATCTCTAATCTGTGAATCAACCTGCATGATCCTTTCAGGTCTGACAGAAACATAAAGGGTTCCTTCTTCTGGGATATAAGTTCTAACTTTTCCAACAACTGCAACAAATGCGGGTACATCAATATTTGATAAAGAATCAGTTACATCTGGTTGGTAAGAACCTGAATAAATCGTAAAAACACCTGTTGGATCAGATAAATGAGCTCTGACAAAGTCTCCTCCTTCTGAAACATTTTCAACATCAGTTAAAACACCTATTACAAAGACTCTATTTACTTTAGCACCAAGTGGTGTTAAAATATATGAAGGAGCCATTTCTTCATCTGATTTAATTTCAACAGTTGAATCATTATATTCTCCAGCAAAAAGTCTCCACGCAGTTTCTCTTTTCATATCTACATCTCCTCCAGTTCTTGTCTAAGTTTTTCAGCTTCCTTATCAACATCTATATCAACAAATTCAATATCTTTTGGAATAAAAGTAAGACCAAAATCATCACTAAGAGCATTTCCTTTCAAAGAAACTTTTTTTGCAAAGATTTTTTCTCTGTATAGTTCCTCAATTTCAGTTTCATCCATTTTCTTTAGTTCCTCTTTATTTTTACCAAGTACTTTTCTTGAAAGTTCCTCATTTAAAGTAGCGTTCACTGCACCTGTTCCATCATCAACAATAAGTTTAAGTCTCATATCTTCAATTCCATCAACTTCACCATGTATGTTACATTTTGAGTCCTGCAAAGCACGATTACATTCAGGACACCTTTTGATAAATCCTGATCCGGGTCTTATGTCAATTATTGTGCCCTCTACTTCAACACCAAGTCCACCACGGTTGTCAGCAAGTTTATGCATGGGCATTGTTTTTGTTTTAATGTTTTTACTGGAAATTTCTTTTTTATCGAGCTTTTTAACATCTGAGTTTTCATCAAAAGTAAGCTGAGGAATGCCTTTCCAGGTTTTTACATATCCTCCAGATATTTTTAATACCTCATCTTTTTTGATTTTAAAATCATGCCAAGACGTGAACTGTGCTTTACCTGTTTCATCAGCAATAATTCCTGAAAAAACACTTTTTTTACTGCCGTTAACTGTGACCTCGCGTTTGTTGATATCTAATATTTTTGCAGTAACCTCTACTTGTCCGATACCTGAACGCAAATCACCGACATTGTATTCTTTTGGTTTAAAAGCAGTATCTGGAAGTTTGTCTTTATCAGTTTTTTCAATGTTTACTCTATCACCAATATTTAACTGAACATTTCCCTGCCATTCTTTAGTATATGCATTTGAAATTTCAACAACATCTCCTTTTTCTACATCAATTTCAGTCCATGATGTAAAAGGAATAGTGCCACTTTCATCTCCAAGTATTCCATAGAAAATCTTTTTGTTTTCTCCTCGAACAGTTACTTCTTTAGGATTAATTGCAATAACATGCCCTAGTATTTTTACACTTGATTGATTTGGTTTAAGATTAGAGATCAGTACTCTTTCATCTGAAGTATTTTGTGAAAAAACAGTTTCTTCTTCACCATATTTTTTTAAAATAGTTTGCTTAGCTTGGTTTACAGGTACACCATATTCCATAAATTTTTCAAATTCTTTTTTAATCTCATCTTTAGAGGGTTTTTCATCTGTTTTTTTATCTAATATACTTAGAATTTCCTCTACATGAGATTCAATGTTCTCTGGCATAAATTCCTTGCCTCCCTATAAAACGCAATGTATTTTTTGATATTTCAATTTATCCTTATTTTAATAGAGGCCTTCAATGTTTCCATCTTTATCAATATCAATTTCTTCAGAAATAGGTTTTTTAGGAAGCCCAGGCATAGTAGTAATCTTTCCAGTCATAGGAACTAGAAAACCAGCTCCTGCAGAAAAACGAATATTTCTAACAGTGATTTTAAAATCTCTTGGTCTACCAAGTAGTTTTGAATCATCAGAAAGCGAATACTGGGTTTTTGCGATACAGATTGGTAAATTACTTAGGCCAATTTTTTCACATAGTTTTATGTCTTGTTCTGCTGCAACCGTATAAACAACTCTGCCTGCACCATACATTTTTTTACATATTATATCGATCTTTTCTTTAACAGATAGATTTGTGTCATAGAGATATTTGAAATTTGATTTTTTACTGTGAATTAGGCTTACTAATTTTCCTGCAAGTTCAATTCCGCCTTCTCCACCTTCTGACCAAATATCGGCTACTGAAAAAGTAATATTTTTTTTGTTGCAAAAATCTTCAACAATTTTTATTTCTTCTTCCTTGTCATCGATATAATGATTTAGTGAAACAATAACTGGGATGCCGAATTGATTAATATTCTCCAAGTGTTTTTCAAGATTGGAAAGTCCTTTTTTAATTGCTTTAATATTATCACCCTCTCCATTTTTTTTAAGAGCTTTTATACTTACAAGCATTACAACAGCATCTGGCTTTAAATTACCCGTTCTACAAACTATATTAAAGAATTTTTCAGCACCCAGTTCACTACCAAAACCAGCTTCGGTTACAACGTAATCTGAGAGTTTAAGAGCAAGTTTTGTTGCAATTAGGCTGTTTGTCCCATGGGCAATATTTGCAAAAGGACCACCATGAACAAAAGCAGGAACTCCTTCTAGAGTCTGAACAAGATTTGGCTTTAAAGCATCCTTTAATAAAACTGTCATAGCTCCAACTGCTTTTAAGTCGCGAGCAAAAATAGGTTTATCGTCATAGGTATATGCTACAATAATATTGCCGAGCCTCTTTTTTAGATCATTGAGGTCTTTAGAAAGACACATTATTGCCATAATTTCAGAAGCAGGAGTAATTGCAAATTCTTCTTCATGTGGAACACCATCTTTAGGCCCACCCAGACCTACAACAATATGTCTTAGAGATCTGTCGCTAATATCAAGTACTCTTGGCCAGGTGATATATCTAGGGTCGATATGGAACTTATCTCCGTGATGAATGTGGTTGTCAAGAAGGCTTGCTAGAAGATTATGAGCACTAGTTATTGCATGCATGTCTCCGGTGAAATGAAGATTGATGTCTTCCATCGGAACTACCTGAGAATATCCTCCACCGGCTGCACCGCCTTTTATGCCCATAGTAGGGCCAAGAGAGGGTTCACGGATGCAGAGACTTGTTTTTTTATTTAGTTTTAAAAGAGCTTGAGCTAGTCCAATAGTCATAGTAGTTTTTCCTTCACCACTAGAAGTTGGATTAATCGTTGTAACAAGAATTAACTTACCGTCTTTATTATCTTTAACACGGTTTAAAATATCAAGATTTACCTTTGCTTTATAATCTCCACAAGGAACAATTTCATCTTTTTTAATTCCAATTGTATTTGCTATAGAATAAATATCTTCTAATTCTGCTTTTCTTGCGATTTCAATATCAGATTTCATAACTAGAATATAAGAATGAAAGATTTATTTATATAGTTAAACCATTACATCGTTTCTTCAACAATCTTTAAAATTTCAAGTGTTTCATCATTTGTATCCTTTTCAAGAACCTGTATTTTAGATGTAATTTTTTCAACAAAATCTTTATCTTTAATTGAGCCTAGATTAATTCTAACATTTAGGTTAGCACCTTCTACACCCGCTCTAGCCATAAGAGCAGATACAGCTGCGTCAGTGATTGAATTTTTATTTCCAATCTCAGCAACTTTTTTTGCAACCGAGAGTATCTCATAACAGGTTTTTGCTGTATCAAGTGGTACCTTTGCTGCTTTTTTGTATCCTTTTTGAATAGCTTGTGATCTTTTTTCTTTTTGATTAGAATTTTCCTTAGGCATTTTAAAAGCTTTTATTACATCATTAAAAGCATTTGTATCTTCATCTATAAGCTCAGTTAGTTTATTTCTTAGTTTCTCACTATCCTTTAGAGCTTTTTTTATTTCATCTTGAACATTTTCATATTTTTCTTTACCAACTGTCAAATTTGCAACCATTGAAGAAAGAGCGCTTCCGAGTGCACCAGACAGAGCGGCTACACTTCCGCCTCCGGGTGCTGGAGAGGAACTAGCAAGTTCATCTAAAAATTTATAAATTTTCATAGATGCAAGTTTTCCTTTTTCTTCAATCATATATTCAATTACTTTTTCACTTGGATTGAATTGATAAAGATCAGATAAACCTAGTTTTTCACACGCTAGATTTACAAGTTCATCTTCATCAGAGATATCTTTTTTTTCTTTTTTAGAATAATATTTTCCAGCAATAACAAGTGACTCTTTAGGAACTAATCCAACAATTTCACTACCTGTGACTTTCACATCATATTTTTCAGCTTCTTCTTTTACTGCTTCATATACCTGGTGGAGATTTACATTTTTATAGTTAAGTAGATTCATTGAGACTTGAGCGATATTTTCACTATACATCATACCGCCTGCTTGAACTCCTTTGAACATACCAGGTATCCTCTCTGCTTTTCCATTGGGTCCAATTATCTTGTTTCCATCTTTGTCTTTTTTAACTTTACCACTTGTTCTAATGGTACCAGCTATCTTTGAGGCAATCTTTTTATCGCTTGTATTAAGATTTATGTTATATGCAATGAGAATATCACGGCAGCCTGTAGCTGTGGCACCACTTTTTTTTACAAATTTAGCTTCTCCATAATCAGGTTTAAAATCTGGACTTTTGAATTTTTTTTCAAGTGCTTCGTATTCACCTTTTCTAATACTTGGTAATTTCACTCGTTCAGGTTTAGTTGCACTTTTTGCATACAAAAAAACAGGTATTCCGAGTTCTTCAGACATTTTTTTACCAAACTTTTTAGAAAGTTCAATACAATCTTTGTCTGTAACACCACGAATAGGAATAAATGGGCATACATCAAGAGCACCCATACGTGCGTGTTCACCTTTATGTTTTGACATATCTATTAGGCTTGTCCCTACTTTAGCGGCACTAAACGCGGCATCAACAATTTTATCAGGTGTTCCAACAAAAGTATAAACTGTTCTATTGAAATCTTCACCTGGATCAACATCTAAAAGTTTTACATCATCAACAGATTCAACAGCTGCTGATATAGCATCAATTACTGCTTTGTCTTTTCCTTCTGAAAAATTTGGTACACATTCAACAATCTTGTCCATAGGCCTTATGCCTCCACCGTAAACCCTTAATCTAGGTTACTCTTTTAAGGGTTTGGGAAATAGGTCATGGAAAACGTTGATTTATTGATAAAAAATGCTAATGAAGTTGTTACTTTATCTGGTCCAAATAGGCCACGTGTAAAAAAAGAGATGAATGATCTTTCGATTATTAGAAAAGGAGATGTCGCTGTTAAAGATGGACTTATTTTTGATATTGGTAAAAACTTAAAATATATATCAGAAAAAGTAATTGATGCGAAAGGAAAAACTGTCGTTCCTGGTTTTGTTGATCCTCATACACATCTAATATTTGCAGGTTCAAGAGAGTTTGAGCTTGACATGAAACTAAAAGGATATTCATATATGGATATCTTAAAAAAAGGAGGCGGAATTTTTTATACAGTAAACAAAACAAGAAAAGCCTCAGAGAAAAAACTATTTTTAGAAGGAAAAAAGAGGCTTGATACACTCCTAAAATATGGTACGACCACACTTGAAGGAAAAAGTGGATACGGCCTTACCTTAAAAGATGAACTAAAGATTTTAAAAGTTCAAAAAAAGTTAAATCAAGAGCATTTAATTGATATTGAGTCAACTTTTCTAGGTGCCCATGCTGTCCCTAAAGATATGGGTGCAGAGGAATATGTAGATATTGTAATAAAGGAGATGCTTCCAAAAGTAAAAGATTATGCAAGTTTTTGTGATGTTTTTTGTGAAAAGGATGTTTTCACTATCAATCAATCAAGAAGAATTTTAAAAGAAGGGAAAAAACATGGTCTTATTCCAAAGATTCATGCGGATGAAATAGTAGATACCGGTGGTGCTGGTCTAGCAGCAGATATCAGCGCTATTTCTGCTGATCACCTGCTTCGTTCAAATAAAAAAAACATTAAAAAAATGGCTGAGAAAAGTGTTATTGGTGTTTTACTTCCAGGTACCCCTTTTTCACTTATGATGGATGAATTTGCAGATGCTAGAAAAATGATAGATACAGGTGTTGCAGTTTCACTTGCAACTGATCTAAACCCAAACTGCTATGTTGAAAATATGCAGTTTATGATGCAGCTGGGTTGCTTTAATATGAAGATGACACCTGCTGAGGCACTATGTGCATCAACATTTAATTCAGCGTGTGCAATTGCTAAGCAGGATAAAATAGGAAGTCTGGAGAAAGGAAAACAGGCAGATATCTTAATTATGGATTGTCCAAATCATTTGCATATACCATATCATTTTGGAATAAATCATGTTGAAAAAGTAATCAAAAAAGGATCGATTTTGATATAGTAAAAAAATATAAGTAAGGATTTTTTCCTTTGAATAGTTGGGTGTTTTGTCGATTGATTTCCAATTGGTTTTATTTAGATAAAACAATGGTTTTTACTATTTGATATATCGTTCATTGTTCTTTGTCCATCTAACTTAAAATTCATTTTATTTTCTTATTACTAGGCTAAGTCATATAAGGTAAATCTTCTAATTTTTGTACAAAAAAAAGTAATTTTACAATAACATAATATGTGGAAAAATTAGAAATATAAAAATACTATACGCTCTATAATGGCAGGTGTAATATGGCTATTGGTAATTTAAAAAATATTTTCGCAAAGATTTTAGATTTATGTATATATAGAATATATAATTTTAAGCCATTGTTTGTTAATGGATTTTTTAATTTATTTGTTATATAACGTATACTTAAATCATATTAAGTATCTCAAATTAAATAAATTTAAATCCATTTACAAAATATTTTATCAAAAAAATACTCGGTGAGAAGTACAAAAAAATAAAAAGAATAGGTATAAAATGATGACCCAAAAAAGAAAAGTTCATAAAAGAGATGTATTTGTGTTAGTTACAACTCTTTTTCTTTTTTGGATTTTATTAACTGTTAGTTTTTCAATATTCTCGTTAATTTTGGGGTTCTTAATTTCTATTGGAATAGGTTTGATTGCAACAAGATTAACTATTGCTTCTGTGGAAGGTAAAAGAAAGACATTGAAGCAGTATTTTTTTGCTACTGAACATTTGTTTGGATTATTTTTTTCTGCGATTTTTAGAATAATTATTGCAAATATTGAGCTGATTTATCAAGTGTTAACATTAAAGATAGATCCTAAAATTGTAAGGATAAAGGTTGATTTAAATTCTGATGCTGAATTAACTATTATTTCTCATTTGATAACTCTTACTCCTGGAACTCTTGTTATTGATGTGGATGATGCTAATGAAAAAGGAGAATCCTATCTTTTTGTTCATTTTTCTTACTACTGTTCAGCTGAGGAGGATTCTGCTGAAAAGATAGAGAAAAGTATTGGAAGATGGGATAAGATGATAGGGGCTTTGTTTAGATGATGATTTTTATATATATTCTAATGGGAGTTTCAATATTTTCAGCATATCGGTTAGTTGTTGGTCCAACTATTCAGGATAGACTTGTATCATTAAATAGCATATCTATAATTTTTATTATCATTCTAGCGTTGTACAGCCTTGAATCAAAAAACGTATTTTTTCTAGATATTGCAATATCTTTTCTTCTTTTAGATTTTGTAGGTATGATTGCGTTTACTAAATATCTTGGACATGAGGGTGATAAATGATGGATTTTGTTGAAATTATATCTTATATTTTTATTTCAACTGGTTGCTTTGTGATGGCTATTGCCTCTTTGGGGTTGTATAGATTTCCTGATGTGTATATGCGTCTTCATTCTAGTGCTAAAATTAATACTGGCGGGGCAATGAACATATTATTTGGTTTAATGTTAAGATTTGGTTTCCAGTTGATAACTATCAAATTTTTTGTTTTGTTGCTTTTAATATTTATTTTAGCTCCTGTTGTTTCTCATGCTATAGCTCGTTCTGCCCATATTCAAGGTAAAGCAGGTTTGATTCCTGTTTTATCGCACCCTAAAGAAAAATTTACTTTTAAAAACCCTTGGAGGAAAAAATGATTTTAGAAATTTTTCTGGTTTTTTTAGTTATCGCTTCAATTTTTTTTGTTGTAGCAAAAACTTTGTTGAGATCATTGATTTTTCTTTCATTAAACACTCTCTTGTTAGTAATTATATTGTTTTTACTTCAGGCCCCTGATGTAGCAATAACCATGGCTGTTGTAGGTACAGGAGCGACAACCATTCTTTATTTATCAGTACTTAGAAAATTGGGAGGATTAAATTGAAAAAAAATATATTTTTCAACCTCTTTGTTCTTTTTGTACTAGGTTTCTTTGGTTTTATAGTCATTTCATCGACTCTAATGAGTTATTCAACTGATTTGTCTTCTATAATTTCAAGTTACTATGTTGATAATCTTTCTTTTACTGGTGCTTTAAATGCTGTTGTTGCAATTTTACTTGATTTTAGAGCCTATGATACACTAGGTGAGATTTTAGTTATTTTTGTTACAATTTCTGGTATATCGCTCTTAATTGGGAGGAAAGCATGACTTCAAGGATTGTAAAAACTATTTCAAGGACTATTATTCCTTTTATTTTTCTTTTTGGAGTATACATGATTCTATTTGGTCATATCTCACCTGGCGGTGGTTTTCAAGGTGGGGTGATTGTATCGATGGGTGTAATACTGGCTATTGTTGCTTATGGTGAAGATATAATAGAAAAATATAGAACAGAAATATCGCTAGTTGAAACAATAGGAGTAGGATTTTTTATTTTTGCAGGTATAGCGGGTATAGTTATCGGTAGATCATTTTTTTCAAGTTTTGGTGCAATATGGATTTTAAACATTATAATTGGGGTGAAGGTTTGTTCAGGTATTGTCCTTTTTTATATGTTATTTATTAGATGGGAGCATCCATGATGGTGATAAACGGAATTAATATCGGTATTGTATTATTCCTTGTTGGTCTTTATGGTATAATTACTAATAAAAATCTTATTAAGATTATTATGTCTCTAGGAATATGTAGTAATGGGATTGTCCTATTTTTTATTTCAATTGGTTATGTTAGAGGTGCTCTTCCCCCGATTATAAATTCTGCTTCGACAAACGTTGTTGATCCTGTCCCTCAAGCACTAATGCTTACTATGATAGTTATAAATCTTTGTGATACGGCTATCGCTTTAGCAATTATTGTATGGATATATAAAAAATTTGGAACTGTAAATATTGAGGAGATAAAATGATAGAACATTTACCTATATTTTTTCTATTAACTCCTTTAATTGCAGCAATATTTGTTTCAATAACAAATATTCTATCAAAAAAAGAATTATTACAAAAAATTATAGCCTTTTTTAGTTTAATCATTCCTTTTTATTATTTATATATTGCTTTTCAACAAGTTGATATTAAAACTATATCATATGATGTGGGAGGTTGGGTTAAACCATATGGTATAACTATAGTGATTGATGAATTATCTTTAGTTCTACTTTTGGTTACTGCAATTCTTGGAATTTTAACTTTTGTTTATTCATTAAAATATGTAAAAAAAGAAGCCGGGAAATTTTACTTTTTTTTCCTGCTTTTAATGGCTGGTTTGAATGGTATATTTTTATCAGGGGATCTTTTTAATTTATATATCTTCTTTGATTTAACAATTATATGTAGTTTTATTCTTATCACATTTGGTGAAGATCGTTATTCATTTAAAGGATCTATCAAATATCTTATACTTGGCACT
>CAZFFN010000141.1:0-1937 GCA_964518165.1 uncultured Thermoplasmatales archaeon | reverse complement strand
GAATACTTCGTCAAAAAACGAATTCCTTCGTATTTTAAAATGTTGGAAAAGATATGCGGATACCGGGATTCGAACCCGGGTGATTGGCTTGGGAAGCCAATATCATAGCCGCTAGATCATATCCGCGTGTTACATGTTCATGGCATAATGACATGTTCTTATCTGATTTAATAGTATTAAATCCTCCTAAATCAATTTTCTTTTTCTATCTTCCAATGACCGCCTTTAGCAGGACCAACACGTTTTAATATTCCCTCTTTTTTTAACTTCTCGATATTATATTTTATTCCATCTTCTGTGATATCGCCTATTTCTTGGGCTAACTCCTTACGAGTAATCTTAGGATTTCTCCTAATTAATTCAATAATTTTCTGGGTAGTTTTTTGGGTAGTTATTTGGGTAGTTTTCTGGGTAATTGGAAAAGTAATCTTATAATAATCAAAACTACCTTCAATAACTGGTTCAACATTATAATATGATTTCCAACCATCAATCATCTTATGAAAACCATTACCAACTGTTTCAGAAAGCCGAATAAACCTAAAAATCTTAGCAACAATGGGATTTCTAGGATGTGAAAAATCTTCTTTTAAAATATCTTTAATATCTTTTGGAAGGCAACCCGGATTAAAAAATTCAAAACGGTCCGTAAATACTCGTATTCTTGAATTACCTGAACTAAAATAATCAGTATGCATAATAAGATTCACAAGAGCCTCACGTATTGCTTGAAGCTGTAAAGGGTCATCATCACGCAAACCATCTTTTAGCTTGAAAGGAATCTCAACCTTTTGGCGAAGCCGGTCATAGATATCAAAAAAAGTTTCAAACAGGTTCTTTTCAGAAGAAATTCTAAAAGTATATGTTGTAGGACCATCCATGTATGAGATACCTGGCACTTCTAAATATTCTGTTCTAAAATTAGGAAAGGCATTCATGACTTGTAGATCTGTACCAAAGACAAGCAGCCCACCATAAGTAATTTTTCCATTTACTATTACTCTTAATTTCTCTAAAAATGTTTCATTTTCAAGACCATTGTATCTATGACCTGGGTTTACCTGAGAAAAATAATTTCGATATCGTTGAATTGTATCAGAATCAAGATCAGAAAAAACATAATTTGTGCATTCACTATCTTTTTCTCCATAAGAACTATTTCTAAAAAGAGCATCTATCTCTAAATCAGTAGCTCTCTGATCGCCACTAGCTGTTCGGATAAAAGTATTTTTACGTGAGTTAAAATAAATAGGCTTATCTTTAATAGATTTCTGAGGGATATAAAATGCAAGAACTGTTTTACCATTAAATTGATACTTTTTACAAGTAACCTCAACTATTTTATTAAATTTAGAGCCACCTCTAAGTACAGTTGTAAATTCCTGTTCGATTTTTTCAGGATTATTCACACCTTTTATTTCATAAGATTGACTGCTTTTTTTAACACCAAAAATAAGCCAACCACCAACTGTATTAGAAAAGGCACTTACTGTTTCCCAACTGTTTTTAGGAACAGCCTTCTGCGCTTCTTTGACTTCGAAGTCTTCCCATTCAATATCTTCAAGCTTTTTAATTAGATCTTCCTTATTCAAAACAGATCAACTCACCCTTATATACGTGTATTTCTTCATAACTTTTATTATATGTCTTTGTTATATTTTTATTGCTATGACTTAACCACTAAATCAGATCTGCCTAATACAATATTGTTATATAATTCTTTTAATTTATCAAACGTTTGTTTCTTAGATATTTTGTTTTAAAAAATCACAAAATATTGATTTTTTGAAATAAATACTATATAACTAAACTATTTTTACTCTAGCTTCTTGAATGAATTAAATTTAACCTAACTTTCAGGAACAACTATTTTTTCTTTTTTGAGTGGTATCGTAAAATAAAAAGTTGAACCTTGTTTTAGACCAGGGCTTTCAGCC
>CAZFFN010000140.1:0-3736 GCA_964518165.1 uncultured Thermoplasmatales archaeon | reverse complement strand
CAGAATGTAGATACAAACCGTCTCAGGTTTTGGACTACTTGTCTGGATATAGATTTCACTCGTACAAAAGAATGGAGGAGATAATATGATTTGTAAAATATGTGGCGTAAATGAAACAGACAATCCTGATGGAATCTGTGATGATTGTAAAATGAGTATGATTAGTAATGATGATATTCCGCCGACGTTTTGATGTAAGAATTATTCCTATTATATTTGGTTATTTGGAGAATGTTAATCCTGAGTATATAAATTACTTAAAAATTATATCAAAATATTTATATAAATAAAATAAATTATATTATATAAAAATAATAACTCCGGGGGAAATACTATTAGCATTGCTTTTATTCCATCGAAATAAAAAGGAGGAAGGTTACATTAAAGACTGCCAAAAAAAACTTAAAGATATTATACAAAGTCCATTATCGACTATTTTGTTTTTTTCTAAATATTTATCAATCATCTTTCATTCAAAATACGAAATAACTAACAGCTAGAAAATTTAGTGAGCGCAAAATAATATGAACTTTGATATTTCCTCAAACAAAAAACATTCAACGTTTCTTAATAAGTTAATAATTGGAATTATCTTTTTTTTCATTATTTCAGTTAGTTTTTCATCAATTTGTTCAGCTGACAATATTAACATAATTATCTTTTTTGAAGAATTAGACCGCACGATTTCAGAAGGTGAAACAATATATGTGGGCGAAACTCATCTGATCACCTGGTATATAAGTGGAGATGTTGGTTCTGCAGTTGATATTTATTTATGTTCTAAAGATGAAAATATCGTCTCAATTATTGATGAAAACGTGGATATTTCACTAGATGAATATCCTTGGGAAATTCCCGCTTCAACAAAAACCAATCGATATTACAAAATTAAAGTTGTTAGTTCTTCAAATGAAAACATGTTTGATTATTCAACATATTTCTTTTTAAGTGATTCTAGATACATCGAAATCAACTCACCTGACATGTTTGACACTTGGTATAAAGAACGAATATTCAATATAACTTGGACCTCAGTTAATGTGGGAGGACGAGATGTCAAAATTGAGTTGAATAGTTATGGCAGAGATCCAGTTGTGATTGACGCTCGGACACAAAATGATGGATGGTATAAATGGTACATTCCAGAATCGGTAGATGTAGATAATGATTATAAAATTAAGATTAGTAGTGTTTCTTATCCTCATATTTATGATGAAAGTAAATTATTCACCATTGATGAAATCACAAAAAGCATACAAGTTAAAACACCATCTAAAGATAGTATTCTTATTGTTAATGACACAGGTATTATCAAATGGGATTCCGAGTGGATTGAAGGATTAATTAAAATCACTCTTTACGAAAATGGTTTTTTTAAAAGAACGATTGTCAATGATACAGAAGATGATGGATTATACAAATGGACTATTGATTCTGATTTAGAACCCGAGTCTCTTTATGAAATAAAAATTAGCAGCGAATTAGATGATATTACCTCGAGTAGTGATCAATTTACCATTCAAAAACGATTTATAAACGTAATTTCTGATTTTTCAGAAATAGATTTAGAGGATACGTCTGAAGTTACTATTCAATGGACGAGTTGTTGTGCGGGATTATATGTAACTATTGATCTGTATCAGAATCATAAATTTGAAGACCGAATCGCATCACCAATTGATAATGATGGAGAATATACATGGGAAATACCTGAGGATACATATGATGGTGAAAATTACAGTATCAAAGTATCAAGTAATCTTTACGATTCAGTGTATTCATCTAGTTCACTTTTTTTAATAACTCAACCAAATATGTCCTTATTGCCATTTTTATATCTATTTATCGCTATTTTAGGCATTGTTTTAATAATAAAACTACTCTCGAAAAATAAATCTAAAAGAAAAAATAAGTTAAAAACTGGTTTACAAAAAAAAGAATCAATTCAAACCAAAAAACAGTCTGTTGAAAAAAAGAAAGATGATGACAGATATGAATACTGGTTTGAAAAAGCATTAAAGCAAAAAAAGAAGAAAAAATACAATGAAGCATTAAAAAGCCTTCAACAAGCATTACTAATTAATCCAGGTTATAAGAAAGCTCAAGTTGAAACAACCTTTATTAACAGTTTAATTCAAAGTCAAAAAGAAATTAATAAACTTACAGAAGAAGCAGATGCTTATTTTAAAGAAAAAAAATTTTTAGGTGCATTCGAAGTTTATGAAAAAATCATAAGAAAAGATAAACAAAATAGACATGCGAAAGAAAAAGGAGAAGAATGCTTTCAAAAATTGTTAACACAAATTAGATCCTTAAAACGGAAGAAAGCGTTTACCCAAGCATTAGATCTCGCTAATACGCTAAAGGTAAAAAGACCAAACAATCTGAAATTGCAACAACTACAAAAAAATATAAAACGAAATATCAACAAACAAAAAACACCTCCTGTTCCTCCTAAGAAACCAGAGAAAAAGAAAGAATCAGTTGAAACGCATGATGAAACATATTGGTTTGAGAAAGCACTCAAATCAAAAAAAGAAAAAAAATATTATGAGGCACTTTCATTTTTAAACGAAGCATTATCTATTAATGAATTTTATTCTGAAGCAATAAATAAAAAAAATGAAATAAAATCAATCGTCCTTTTTGAAAAGGAATTAGATAATAAGATACAACAAGCAGATAAAGAATTTAATAATGAAGAATATCAAAAAGCATTACAATCCTATAATGATGTATTAGATGATGATAAAAAAAATTCTTATGTTCAATCAAGGAAAAAAGAAGTTTTAAACATCTTAAAAAAACAAATGAATGATTTTGAAAAAGAAAAAAAATACTCCAAATCTTTAGAATTACTAACCATAATATTGAAGGAAAAACCAGATAACAAAACGCTGCTAGACCATAAAAAGAAATTAAAGATAAAAATCAATGAACATGATGAACACTATTGGTACACTGAAGCATTAAAACAAAAAGAGAAAAAACGATATGACAAAGCATTAACTTATTTAGATAAGGCATTATCTATAAAACCAACTTTTTCAAAAGCTCAACAGGAAAAAAACAAGATTAACAAGATTATAACAAATGACCAAATTATTACTACTTTGCTTGAAGAAGCAAACACCTTTTTTGTTAATAAAGAATATAGTAAAGCAGTAGAATTTTATAATAAAATATTAGCGATTAATCCAAATCATGCTATTGCGCTTAGTAAAAAGAAAATAGCATTGAATCAAGATTATCAGCTATCAGCTAATGCAGTTGTTCAATTGGGAAATGAGAAAAAAAGAGAAAATATTCCAAAATTGATAACATATACAAAAAGCGGAAGTGGAAACGATCGGAGATTAGCTGCTTCAGCTTTGGGAAAATTACATTCCTTAACTCCAGAAATATTTTCTGCAGTTCCTTCACTCATTGAGTTAACTAAAGATTTAAAACCACAGGTAAGACAATATGCAGTTAAAGCCTTGGGTAAAATTGGAGACAAACGGGCTGTACATCAACTTGAAAAAATTAAGATCAATGATAAAAAAGAATACAATCGAGACGCAGCAAAAATAGCTATTGAAAAAATCAATAACTCATTATCAATAAATCAAATAAGCAAAGGGAATTCTGTAAAGGGGGGAGAATCAATGGAGAATCTATGCGATACCTGTAAATTACGAAATGAATGTAAGGATCGATCTAGTCAGAAAATTGTTGGATGCAGTAATTATGTTAA
>CAZFFN010000139.1:0-8904 GCA_964518165.1 uncultured Thermoplasmatales archaeon | reverse complement strand
ATAGATTTTGGTCTTGGTATGAACCCAGAGTTTTTACGTGAAGGTGTGGCAGTTGATGATTTTCTAAATCCTGACAGAGTAGTAAATGGTTTTTATGATACAAAAACCAAAGAAATCCTTGGTGAACTGTATAAGGATTTTTCTTGCCCCATTGTTGAAACTTCGCTTTCCACAGCCGAGATGATAAAATATGCAAGTAACTGTTTCCTGGCTGCAAAAATTAGTTTTATAAATGAGATTGGAAACTTTTGTAAAAAACTAGGAATTGATGTCTATGAAGTAGCTGATGGTATGGGACTTGACAAACGAATTGAAAGATCGTTTTTAAATGCAGGTATCGGCTGGGGTGGCAGTTGTTTTGGCAAAGATACAAGAGCACTTCGTGCTTGGGCTAAAAAAGAAAAAATACCATGTCAGATGATAAATAGTACTATTAATGTTAATGAAAACCAGCCATTGCAGTTAATAAAACTACTTAAAAAACATATACCTGTTTTAAAAGATAAAAAAATAGCGGTTCTTGGACTTGCTTTTAAACCAGATACAGATGATATACGTGATACTAGAGCAAAACCAATAATTCATAAATTATTAGAAGAAAAAGCAGAAGTAAAAGCATATGATCCAAAAGCAATGTATAATTTCAAAAAAATACATCCCAGTATAAACTATTGTAAAACTGCAGAAGATACAATAAAAGATGTTGATGCAGTTCTTCTCACGACTGAATGGGTTGAATTTAGAAAACTAGATTTCACAGGAAAAATTGTTATAGATGGCCGTAGATTAAAAGAAGCAGAAAACGCTAAAGTTTATGAAGGAGTCTGCTGGTAGAAAGAAATTCATCTTGACTTAAATCTAAAAGAATTTTATGTACCAAAAATCTCCTTCCATTCTTTATTTGGTTTAAACCCACAGGATTTCTCTTCTAAATAGAATTTGACTGATAAGCATGATTGGATTTTGTATAATTATTAATGATATTATTCCGGCTTATTTTTTAATACTATACATAAGACTTATGTGGTAGTTAATTATTATTCTTATTAATGAAAAAGGTATATGTTGCTCTTAGCGCTGATTTATTACATCATGGACATATTAATATTTTAAAAAAAGCTGCAGAGTTAGGAGATGTAACTGTTGGATTGCTAACTGACGAAGCAATAGCTCGTTATAAGCGACTTCCTTTTCTTACATATGAACAAAGGAAGAAAATTGTTGAGAACATAAAGGGAGTATCTTCTGTTATTCCTCAGGAGACTCTTGATTATACTCCTAATCTAAAAAAATTAAAACCTGATTTTGTTGTGCATGGTGATGATTGGAAAGAAGGAGTTCAAAAAGAGATTCGGAAGAAAGTTATATCTGTACTTAAAGACTGGGGTGGAAAGCTTGTTGAAATTTCTTTTACAGAAGATGTTTCTTCAACTGGATTATATAATGCTATACGCAAAATGGGGACCACTCCATATATTAGGAGGAAACAATTAAGAAGATTATTAAGTATCAAACCAATAGTTAGAATTTTAGAAGCCCATAACGGCCTTTCAAGTCTTATAGTAGAAAAAACTCAGATAGTCCAGGGTAGTTCCATAAAAGAATTTGATGGTATATGGATTAGCAGTCTGACTGATTCTGTTGCAAAAGGAAAACCTGATATTGGTGCAGTTGATCTGACTTCTAGAGCTAATACTATTGAGCAGATACTTGAGGTTACAACAAAACCAATTATTGTTGATGTTGATAATGGCGGTCTCCCTGAGCATTTTGTTTTTCTTGTAAAAACACTTGAACGATTAGGGGTATCTGCAATCATTGTTGAAGATAAAATAGGGTTGAAAAAAAATTCTTTGTTTGGAAACGATGTAGAGCAGAAACAGGACAATATTAAGGATTTTTCTGATAAAATCATTCAAGGAAAAAAATCTCAGATTACAGATGAATTTATGATAATAGCAAGAATCGAAAGTCTTATTCTTAAAGCAGGGATGAATGATGCATTAATTCGTGCAAAAGCTTATATTGAGGCTGGTGCAGATGGAATTATGATACATAGCAAAGAGAAAAAACCAGATGAGATTTTAAGATTCTGTAAACATTATTCAACATTTGAAGAAAAAGTACCTTTAGTGGTTGTGCCAACAACATATAATAAAGTCACAGAAACTGAATTAAAAAATGCAGGTGTAAACATTGTGATATATGCAAATCATATGCTAAGAAGTGCGTATCCAGCTATGAAAAAAACTGCTGAAACAATTCTTGCTAACGAACGATCCTGTGAGACTAATGAATTATGTATGCCAATTAGAGAACTACTTTCATTAATTCCTGGACAAGAATAGAGGAAAGATAATGGTATCTTGCAATGAATTATTTGATGTGTTCAGCAAAAAGGATTTAACATTTTTTACAGGTGTTCCTGATTCAACTTTTAAAGATTGGATGAGTTTTTTGGACGAGAACCATGGCAAAAGATTGACTCAGATTATTGCAGTTAATGAATGTGAAGCTGTTGGGATTGCAGCAGGGTACCATCTTTCAACAGGTAAGATTGCTGTTGTATACATGCAGAATTCAGGAGAAGGAAAAACAGTAAACCCGATTACTTCTTTGTGTGACACTGATGTTTATTCAATTCCTTTAATACTTATGATTGGATGGCGAGGTGAACCAGGATTAAAAGATGAGCCGCAGCATAAAAAAATGGGGCAGTTGACTATCCCATTGCTTGAAACATTAAGGATTCCATTTAGATTACTTCCTAAATCAGTTAAAGATGCAAAAAATGTAATTAAGGAAGTAAAAAATATTGCTTTGGAAAAAAACCAACCAGTTGCCCTTGTTGTGAAAAAAGGAATTATATCTTCTGAGAAAATATATAGTGATTATAAAAATGAATTTGCAAGTGCTCTTATGACTAGGGAGACTGCTATCAAAATCATAGTAGATAATTTAAAAGATGATGATATTATTGTTAGCACAACGGGTAAAACCTCTCGTGAATTATTTGAGTGTAGAATTCAAAGAAAAGAGCATCCTAAAGATTTTTACACAGTTGGGGGTATGGGTTGCGCTGCTTCAATTGCTTTAGGTATATCTCTACAAAAAAATGAAAGACGAGTTTTTGTTTTTGATGGAGACGGTGCAGTACTTATGCAAATGGGGGTCTTGGCAACTATTGGTCATTATAAACCATCAAATTTTACACATATAATTTTTGATAACCGGGCACATGATTCAACAGGTGGTCAAAAAACAGTATCAGAAACTGTTGATTTTAAACAGATTGCCTTAGCTTGTTCTTATAATCATGTTAATCTTGTGGGAAAAAAAGATGAATTAGTTAATGCATTGAAGGAAACAATATCTTGTAAAGGTCCAAAGATGATTATTGTAAAAGTAAGGAAGGGTGCTAGAAAAGATTTAGGCCGGCCAACTACTACACCATTTGAGAACAAAAAAAGTTTTATGGATTTTATCAAGGGGGAATAGTTGATTCAGAAAGATTTTTTTGGATATGATTCTTTAAATAAGTTGAAAAAAGTCTTTGATGATTTTGATGTGGAAAAAATTTTTTTGGTATCTGGTAAAAAATCATTTAGTCTTTCTGGTGCAGAAAAAAAAATTGAAGTTTTTCTTAAAGAAAAAAAGGTATTAGTTTTTAATGGTTTTTCTTCTAATCCTGATATCTTTGAAGTAAAAAAAGGAATTAAAAAATATAAACTGTTTAATCCTGATATAGTAATTGGTGTAGGCGGTGGGAGTGTAATAGATATTAGTAAAATAATTAATTTTTTGGCCAACAATTCTGAAGAATACTTGGAATATATAAAAGGTTTAAAAAAACCTATGAATCCTGGTAAACCTTTAGTTGCGATTCCTACAACTTCTGGAACTGGGAGCGAGTCGACTCATTTTGCAACTGTGTATATAAACAAGAAGAAATATTCTTTATCAAATAAAAAATATTTATTGCCAACAGTATCAATTGTTGATCCTTCTTTGACTTTTTCTATGTCCAAGTATCTTACTGCATCAACTGGTCTTGATGCATTGTGTCAGGGTATTGAGTCATTATGGGCTGTAGATTCAACTGATGAATCTAGGAGGTATGCTAAAAAAGCTGTAGCTATTTCAGTTAATAATATTGAACGTGTGGTACATAATCCTGATGAAAAATCTCGGCTTAACATGGCTAAAGCTGCTCATCTTTCAGGAAAAGCAATAAATATTTCTAAAACAACTGCGGCTCATTCTATTTCTTATCCGATTACTTCATATTTTGGTGTTGCTCATGGTCATGCAGTTGCTCTTAGTTTGGGTCAGCTTATAGAATTCAATGCAAAAATTAGTAAAAATGATTGTAATGATAATAGAGGAATAGGTTTTGTCAAAGAAAGAATAGATGAAATCATAAATTTATTGGGCTGTAAAACTGTTTTTGATGCAAAAGTTTTTTTTTATGGTTTACTCAAAAATATAGGAGTTGAATATAGATTGCATAAATTAAATATCCAAAAAAAAGATCGTGATTTAATTGTGGAGGAAGGTTTTACCCCGGATAGAATGAAAAACAATCCTCGTTATGTTTCAAAAAAAGATGTTGAAAAAATATTAGATGAAATCAAGTAGTGTTATCGTATGAAAGCAATTATATTAGCCTCAGGCACAGGATCAAGATTAAAACCATTAACTAATAAAAAACCTAAATCGTTAGTTGAGATTAATTCTAAAACAATAATAGAATACCAGCTTGATATTTTATCTAAATTTGGTATAGAAAACATCATCATTACTACTGGTCCTTTTGAAAAACTTTTTAAAAAATTTATCAAAAAAAGATATCCAGATCTAAAAATTGAATATGTTAACAATCCAAAATATAGCTCGACAAACTATATTTATTCTTTATATCTTACCAAATCCCTAGCTGATGATAATATTATCCTTCTTCATGGAGACTTAGTTTTTACATTTGATATATTTAAAAAATTGATAGATATCTCAGGTAATGGTGTACTTATAAATAAAACGATAAAACTTCCTAAAAAAGATTTTAAAGCAATTATAGAAAATAATAGAGTGGTTAAAATAGGGGTTGATTTTTTTGGAGTAAATGCATTTTATTGTTTACCATTATATAAGTTTTTAAAAAATGATTTTTTAATTTGGATAAAAGAAATTGAAAAAGAGATTTCAAATAACAATGTAAATATTTATGCAGAAGATGCTTTTAATAATATTTCAGATAAGATTTTTTTAAAACCAGTTTATTTTACAGATGAGCGTTGTCAGGAGGTAGATACTATTAAAGATTTGGAAGAAGTAAAAAATAAATGTAAGGGAGAGTAAAAAAAATCAGAATTGTTATTTGATTTTCATATATTTATGAACTACTTAAGTAATAAAGGAAATGATTATTGATTACTATGAATGAAATGAAAATGATGTTATTGGAATGTTTTCAAATATATAAGAAAATAAGTTTTTGTATTTTTTATATTCCGATTAAATATAATGAATATTTAGTTAAAAAAAAAGTTGCTGATATTCCTGAAAAAATAGAGTTATATAAAAATTTTGCAGAGGATGCTTTTGGGAAAAAAAAGTTTTTTTTAGCTGCAATTTGGTATGTGACTATTTATAAAAAATTTGGTGAAGAACAGTTTAAATCTCTTAAAAAAACATTTTATAATCCAGTTAAACAATATTTGTTTGCATCTTTTATTGCCTATACTTTTAGAGAAACTTGTTCTGATAAAGATTTTTTGGCAGATAAAAGCTATAAAGCCTTAATAAGGGGAAATAAAAAAGAAGCTGTTCATCTTTTTTCTTTGTTATCTGAAAAAATATTTGATGATGAAAAAACTTGTAATTTATGGATTAATTCTTTTAAATGCATAGCAAATATATATACAAATGAAAAATTAGTGTTAAGTAAAGAAGAAAAATTGAAAATAGAAAACTATGTGAATGGATATAAACCTTTTAAAAAAATTATTACCGCGGGTATGGGTTGGTCTGGATCAGGAGCAGTTTTTGATTTTTTTAAAGAGTTTAAAAAAGTATATGCTGTTAAAGGTGAGGCTTGTCATATAGAATCAAAGATGGGGTTATATAATCTATATAAAAACAGGAGTTATCCTATAATTTTTCGTAAGTTGCTTATTAGACATTTTGGTTTAACACTTTTTGGTTTTGGTTTATTTGAAGATTATAACAGCTATATATCATCAAAACATGCGAAATTGCTTAGCTTGTCAAATAAAAAGCAAACTTATGCTGAAGAAATAAATTTTTTTTGTATACTTTTACAGCATTATTATTTTGAAAATGAATTGGATAAGGACGAATTCAAGATTCTTTCAGATATCTTGCTGGATACAATTGCGAAAACTAAAGGTGCTAAAAAGGGATCTATTGTTGTTTTTGATAATATTATCCATACATATAACATAGATACTCTAGAAATCCTTGATAACACCAATTTTTTTTGTGCATTTCGAGATCCTAGATCAAATTATGTTGCCCGAGTATATGAAGATAAAAAATTTAGCAAAAATATAGATTCATATATTTTGGAGTATGTTAGAACAAAAAAAAGAGCGGAAAAAAAATATGAAAAACTTAAAAATAAAAAATCTAAGGCTCATATTATTTCTTTTGAAGAATTTGTTTTATCTGAAAAGTATCGTAATAAACTAGCTAGTTTGATGGGTTTAGATTTATCTACTCAAGATAAATATAAATATTTTAAACCTTGGGAATCTAAAAAAAATGTGTTTATTCATGAATCATATGATAAATCTGATGAGATTAAAACCATTAAGAATGCTATCCCTGAACATTGTGTAGATTTTGATAAAATTAAACAGGATTTGAAATAGTTGGATTTTAACCCTTGTTAAAAAGAAGGAAAAATTGTTATAATAAAGAACTATATTTGCCTGAGTATAAAACATTTAAGTATTTCATTTATATGAGTTGATAGATTATGAAAGGATTAATACCTGCAGCAGGCATGGGTACAAGGCTTAAACCCATTACTTTGGCGATCCCTAAAGAGCTTTTGATGATTGGTGATAAAGCAGTTATAGAATATGTAATTGATGCGATGAAAGAAGTTGGTGTGACTGATATCACCGTTGTTGTAGGTTGGAGAAAACATGCAATTCTTGATTATCTGGGCTCTGGAGAAAGAATGGGTGTAAAGATTTCTTATGTCGTTCAAGACAATCGCAATGGTCTTGCAAAAGCAGTTAGCGCAGGGGAGCATGTAATAAATGATGAATCGTTTCTAGTGGTTCTTGGTGATGATTTCTTTTATCCTAAAACATTTTTAAAAGAAATACTTGCATTTCATAAAAAACAAAATGCTGATGCAACTATTGGAGTTGCAAAAGTTGAGGATGTAACCAGGCATGGTATCATCAAACCCGGTGAAAACAATAACATTGTTGGCATCGTTGAAAAACCAGCTAAAGAAAAAGCCCCAAGTGATCTTGGTTGTATGGGTGTGTATATCTTCAAACCAGTTATTTTTAGAGCAATAAATAAAACAAAACCAGGATATAAAGGAGAATTTCAACTCACTGATTCAATCAAGATTCTTGTTGAAGAAGGATACAAGGTGCTTTATTCAAAAATTGATGGCGAACACATTGATGTGGGAACACTATCTGATCTACGTAAGGCAAATGAAAAGATGTTTAATGAAGAAAATCTTAGATGAAAATGATGTGATAAAGGATGGGGAAAAAAGATCTTGTCTCTATTGTGATACCAACGTATAACAGGCCCGAATACTTGAAAAAAGCTATTAAAACAGTGCTTGCTCAGACATATGAAAACACTGAAATCATAATAGTTGATGATGCTTCAGAGGCAGATAATAAAAAAGTTATTGATTCTTTCAATGATAAACAGGTTTTTTATTTTAGAAATGAAAAAAGAAGTGGTGCTCCATTTTCTCGGAATAAAGGAATCCGAGAAACCAAAGGTGAATATATCGCTTTTTTAGATGATGATGATGAATGGAAACCAGAAAAACTAGAGAAACAATTAAAAGAATTTGAAAATAAAAATATTGGACTTGTTGTATGCTATTCTCTTGATAAACGATTTGGTATAACACGGGTTTCTAAACCTAAAAAATCTATATCTTATGCGGATTTGTTGAAATCTTTTAATCTTTCTTCCACATCATCATATGTTGTAAGAAAAAAAACAATTGAAAAAGTAGGTTTTTTTGATGAAAAACTTCCTTCAGCTCAAGAATATGATCTAGCATTAAGAATAGCACAAATGTATGAAATAAGAACTGTTCCTGAGGTGTTAATGGTTCAGAATGCGTCAACAGGTCAGATTTCAACTAATTGGACTAAAAAAATCAGAGGTATTTTAGCATTATATTCTAAATACCGAAGAGATTATGCCAAACTAGGTATGAAACTAAGAATATTAAATCACGTGAAAGTACTAGGTCTTTTATTTCTTTTCTTCAGTGGTTTTCTAATTGGAAATAAGATATACAAAATAATTATTCCGATTAAAAAGAGATATGAGAATGTTTAAATTTATTTCGTAAATATACTATAATAAAGTTGTATTATTTTCATAATTTATAAAAGAAAAATGTCAAAGAAATTAATGAGAGGGATATGATAACAAATAATAAAATAGATCAAGTTTTGATTAACTCTGCAGGAGAGGCTTTAAAAAAACAAAAAAATGATGGTTCCATGCCACCCGGTCATAACGGGCCATATTTTCATCCAGAAACATCTGTTAGAAACACAGGTCATTGGTTGATAACTTTTTTGAAAGTATATAAGATTTCTAAAAATGAAAAGTTTTTAGATGCATCAAATAAATGTATAGATTATCTTTTAAAAAATA
>CAZFFN010000138.1:0-3281 GCA_964518165.1 uncultured Thermoplasmatales archaeon | reverse complement strand
ACTCAAAATCCCTTTCTTCATCATACATCACTAAAAACAAAATATAAAAATAATCATATATAAAAACTCTAGAACAAAAATCGACTAAAAAAAATTTTTTTTTTAAATAACTGCGTCAACCCTTTCAACATTAACCACACTATAAGAATAACTTATCTCAATATCCAAAGGATCAGACAACAAACCCCATAAAAAATTTTTAAACAAATTCTTAACCCTACGAGAAGGACGTAACTCCTTTGTATAGGATTCCCCACGAACACGCCAATCACCATCAAAACCCTTAGTAAAATCAAGAACATCATACACATCCCAATAACACTCTAAAGCCTCATCAGAACTATTAGCCACAACCCTAAAATCAGGCGGACAATCATTCAAAACAACAGATGAAACAAAAACAGTAGGATTCCTACTACTCAAAAACCTATCATACAAAACCAACTAATAGAATACAAAAAAATAAACCCAAATAAACCCTGGAAAATGCTAACCTTAACCGATAAAGGAAAAAAAGAAATAGAAGAGAAGTAAAAAAGGGTAAATCAAAGCTTCAGGTTTCAAAAGAACTAGGTTTTTCTTATAAAAAAGTGGGAGAATATGCTAAAGATATCAAATCAATAAAAGGAGGAATATCAAAGGGGGGGTCTCTTCGTAACTTTTTATCGCCAAATAATTACAAACTAATTGCCAATATTTGTAAGATTATACTGTGGCCATAGTTGTAAAAGCTTTAAAGAAATTTATAAATAAGCAATTATTAATTCTTAGACCGACGGGATAATTGAAATGAAAAATACAGATCAAAAAAAGATGAATGAAATATTTAAAAAGAATATAAAAATATCTGAGGATTTAGCATACTGTTATTATCAATCTTTACTGGATCAATACCAAAAGTCTATGGAAGGAGATACTAAAGAAAATATTGGTTTCAATGCATTTGCTGATGGCATACGGTTAGGACTTGATATTACATTAACAATAGTAGATGACCAAACAAGAAAAGCAATCAAAGAAAAAATAAAATCAATGATTAAACATAGAAAACAAGAAGAATTGTTGAAGACATCCAAAGAGATTATAAGAAAATATAAGATAAAATCAAAACAGCAAAAGGTTTCATCATGAAAAAGAAAAGATTTCAAGAAAGTGAAACAGTAGAATTGAAGAAGTCGACCTCTGAATTAAAAGAGGCAGTTATTTCCATTGTTGCAATTCTTAATAAACACCAAAAAGGAGATCTATACTTTGGAGTAAGAAACAATGGAACTGTCATTGGACAAGAAATTGGAGAAAAAACGATAAGAGATATTTCCCGAACAATTTCTGATAATATTGAACCTAAAATCTTTCCAAAAATAAAAAAAATAAACATTGATGGAAAAACATGTGTACATGTCGAGTTTTCTGGAAATAATTCTCCATATTATGCCTATGGCCGTGGCTATATACGAACAGCAGATGAAAATAAACAACTCAGTGCACAAGAATTAGAAAATATTATCCTCCAAAAACATAAAGAAAGACTGAGATGGGATACCGAGATTTGCAAAGAAGCAACTCTCGATGATATTAGTGCTGTAAAAATCAAATCTTTTTTGAAAACAGCAGGTTTAAAATATGATTCTCTTAAAAATGCCTGTAATAAATTACGTGTTTTTCAGGATAAAAAATTACTCAATGCTGGCGTAATACTTTTTGGGAAGAAACCACAATCGTTTTTCCCTAATGCAAAATTACGATGTGCTGTGTTTGGAACAACAGATACCTCTTATCCTATAGATATGAAGGATTTTGAGGGCGATTTGTTTTACCTCATTGAAAAAGCAGAGGAATATCTTCTAAAAAACATTTATATCGGGATGAAACTAGAAGGTCTAAAAAGAATAGATGTCCCTGAGATTGATAAAGAAGCAATAAGAGAAGCAATCATTAACGCCTTTTGTCACCGTGATTATTACGAATATGATTCTACTAACATTGCTGTGTTCAAGGACCGTGTTGAAATTAGAAACCCCGGGCTACTATATGGTGGATTAACTATAGAGAAAATTAAAACAGAAATGATTTCTGAAAGGAGAAATGAACTCATTGCTGAATTATTTCATAGGGTCCATTACATTGAAAAATGGGGGAGAGGTATTAGCTTAATCCTTTCAAAAGAACCTGATACAGAATTCAAAGAAGTTGGTACTCATTTTATCGTTGTATTCAAACGAAAAAAAGCTCCAGTTAGTCCTGATGAGGGAGTAAATGAGGGAGTAAATGAGGGAGTAAATGCTCTATTTAGTTATATAAAGAATAACCCTGGAAGAAGAACACCTCAATTTGAAGAAGATCTTGGAGTTCCGATTAAAACCATTGAACGTTGGCTAAAAAAACTAAAAGATGAACAGAAAATAGAATTCCGAGGGGCACCAAAAACGGGCGGATATTACATAAAAAAATAACACAAGTATGTTGCTTTTTTTCAAATCTCTTTTTTGCCAAAGAAATTAATCTAGGATTATAGTTTTATACTATTTTTTGACCTAGTAAATGATGTCACAGGAAATATTATCTTATCTAAAAAAGAAAGTTAGAGAGAAAGTAAAAAACAGGAAAACTAAACTACAGGTTTCAAAAGAACTAGGTATTTCTTATAAAAAAGTGCAAGAATATACTAAAGATATTAAATCAATACAGGGAGGAATTTCAAAAAGGGCTTAGAAAGAAAATCAGGGAAGAAGTTAGAAATGGTAAAACCAAACAAGCAACCGCAAAGAAAACCAACACAACTTTAGAACCTTTATACATTTTTTTTCTACCCGCACAAACATATAATACAAACTTCGTATACAATCAATAAATTTCTATCAATCAAAAACAAATTTTGTTTTAACACTATATAATCCTTATATTACAGCTCTTACCCTTATTATATATAACATTCAAAAACAGCAGCATTTTTGTACCCCACTTAATATTCCCCTCCACATCACAAAAGATCATAGAAAAAAACTTTTTTTTCTATACCTTCTAAATAAAAAAAAATATATTGTGTTGATAAAAAACCTATGAAAAACAAAAATAAAACATTAGCAAACACCAGATTCGAAAACGGAAAACTAATCCATCCCTCAGAAGAACAAGAAAAAACAAATGCAGATCTAGATTACCTATACATCCTAAAAGCACTAAGAGAAATACCCTTTGGAGTAGGAAAAAAACTACTAATCGACTTCCTACAAGGCAACAGAGAAAACAAATCCATCAAAAAAAACAAATTAAACTACAAA
>CAZFFN010000137.1:0-5398 GCA_964518165.1 uncultured Thermoplasmatales archaeon | reverse complement strand
CCTTTTTCTAAATCCTTTAAAAGTTTAGGCCATGTGAGTTCTCCTTCTCCAACCACTATTGCATCAGCATGTTCTTTTACTTCATCAGGCATAAGTGACGCATGATATCCGCCAATTACTACAGGAATGTTTTTTTCTCTAAATTTTCTGGAAATTTCATATGCTCTAAAAGAATTATAAGTTAACGACGTAATACCGACTAAATCATAATTTTTTCTAAAATCTATAGTTTCATATCTTTCATCAATGATTTCAACTTCATGTTTTTTAGGTGTTATTCCTGCTATTTGTTGGAGAGTTAAACTAGGATATGTCAATTTATTAAGATAACTTTTTTTCTTTTTCGTGTGGGGAGATAATAATAATATTTTCATTTTTCTATCCTTTTCAATTTTTTTTATAATTAAAACTCCTTTAAATGTTTTTTTTATCAATTTTTTCTTCTGTTATTCTGTATCCCTCTTTTAGTTTAACTTTTGAAAGTACTAATGGCAATGGTTTACCTTTTGAATGTTTTATATCTTTTACTTCTCTAACTGTTATTTTAACATCAGGTCCACATTTTTTTTTGTATGCTTCCTTGATTTTATTTAAAATTAAACTAACTGGGGGGCCTATATCTCTTAATTCATTATCTATTACAATTAATATTTCTATATCGTCGATTTTGTTTTGCACTGTTTGAAACTGAGTAATTTTATATGTATTGAGTTTATGTAATATATTAGAAACTGATTCAAATGATGACGGGGGATAAGATCGCCCATCTGGTAAGAAAATTTGGGAGCTAACTCTTCCTTCAACTCCATTTTTAATAACGGGCGTGCATAAACCACAACTGCACTCGAAATTTGGCAATAAAGAAATCCAATCATCCATGCCTGAGTACCTAATAATTGGAGTGCCCTTTCCAAAGAGTCTGGTGAGAATTATATGTCCTTTTTTACCATATTCAACTAATTCCATATTTTCATTAATTACTTCCAAATGGTAAAAATCATGATTTATATGCCAAGTTCCTTCAGTGCATTCAAAAGCTATGTCTCCTGCGCTTTCAACAGATTGATATATGTTAAATATTCTACAATCAAATGCATTTTCTACGTATTTTTTTGTATATCTATCTAAAATGTATCCTCCAGAAAAAAATAGTTTTGGATTTATATTTTTACAATAGCCTTTCTTTTTAAAATAGGCTAATTGTTGGAGTGTAACAGGATATGACATTATAATATCTGGATTAAAAACATTAAGTTTTTTAACAATATTATCCATTGGTTCAAAAGCATTTAAATTTATAGTTTTATTATTACTTCTAAAAAATCCGGTATTTTCTGATATTATTTTTTCAAAAACTTCATCTATTTTGCCTATAGAGTAATTAGCTATAAAAGCAAATTTTGTTTTCATAGGGTTGAAATTATAAATATGCCCCTGTCTAAAAATAAATAATATTGTATTAGATAGGGTCTCAAAATCAAAATACAAAGAAACAGGTTTTCCGGAAGAACCACCAGTAGATGCAATTGATGTCTTATCCTTTTTAAAATTTTTTGGAATTATGCCATTTGGATACGCATCAATAAGATCCTTTTTAGAAATTATTGGCAGTTTTACAATGTCCTCAATTGTTTTAATGTCTCCAATGTCAATCTTAGCCTGTTTGTATTTTTTATTGTAGACTGGTATTGTATATGCATATTTTACTATCTTTCTAAACAACTTATCTCTGTATGTTTTTATCTGCTTGTGATTGTATCTTTTAATTCTTTTTGGGTTTAAAAAGTAATTTTTTAGAACAGGTAAACCAGTTATTGGATTGAGGAATGGATTCATAAGATAAGTAAATTATAATGTTAGCACATTAATATAATTTGTCTCCATATCTATCTTTATTAAATCACTGTAGTGACTTTTTATTCCAATATAAAATAATGTTTTCATTAAAATCACTCAATAGGTTGAAAATAGTGATGTTATTTTTTAAATCGATATGCTAGTCAAAGAAACATACTCTGGTTTGAATATTGAGTTTAATAGATGTATAATTTTCAAAAAATTTTGATGCTTTCGATAGTATTAGAAAAGAATAATTATTAGAATATTTTAAAAACTATTAAGATAACAGTACTTCGGAATGTAAGATTTTATTGAACGATGTCCCCAATTTTTGATAACCCTCAAAAGGAGAACATGTTTATCCATCCTCTTCAAATTATACAAATTTTACCTCTTTAAAAGATACTTTCCGAAGTACTGAAACATAGTAGTAAAGAGGTAATAAACCAAATCTATCGTTAATAATCTTAATTTTTTGTTTTTGTTTATCAAAAAATACAATATTAAAAACACCGGTTTTTATCTGTTTTATAAATTTTTTTTCATCAGAGTGAAAAAACTCCAATAAATCATCTGCTTTTGTTATAAATCTGTTATTTATAACAATAAAACCTTGAAGTATTATTAACAATTCATCATTTTCAAAATGTTCTTTATTAATACCTTCAGATAAAAAAGAATTAACTATCATAAAATTATTAGATGATGTAGAAGAAACAGATATCCAAGGATATAATTTAAAAAATGATTTAATTTGTTCAAAACTTGGAATCTCTTTTCCTAATTTTATAAAAATCCCATTCATCTTTATATTAAATTACTCTTATGTCTTTTAAAATTTTACCTATGATTAAATATTAGAAATTATTATAATTTTTTAAGTAAATCTCTGCAGAAATAATCTTATTTTTGTATTATTTTTACCATTTTTTTGCTCTAACATTTTTAATAGATCAATATCTTCTTTGTCAATACTTTTTGTTCCCAAAAATATTATTAAATATACTAAATAAAAAATAATGAACATGGTTGCAGTCATAAATAAACTAATTACTATTCCTCTAAATAATAAAATATAAATTGGTATTAGAATCAATGTAGTTATAATTGCAGGTTTAACAAGATTTTTACTGAAAGAATGTATTTTCCCGAGTTTATAAAGTTTCAACATTCTTAAAATATTGATAAAAATAATTGATATAGAAGTTGCAATTGATGCACCAACAATTCCAAATTTTGGTATTAAAAGAAAATTCAATAAAAGATTTATAACAGCTGTAGTAAGAGTTGCATAAAGCATAAATTTTGATTTGCCCATAGCAATCAATGTTTCCCCGCATGGACCTGCGATCACATTAAATAAACAGGCAATTGCTAATATTCTTAAAGCCAATACAGCATCTACATATACTTGTCCAAATGGATATATAATAGATTCATTTGTAAATAAAAAAATAAACAGGAAAAATGGAAGAGAAAGTGATACTAACCATTTGGATATTATTTTATAAATTTTAATTATTTCTTTGTTTTTTTTCTTTGCATGTAAACCTGTTAGAAGTGGTAGATAAATAAAAAGTAAGGCAGATAATGGGAATTGTATAAAAATAGCGATATCATGTGCAATACTGTAAAAACCCACATCTACTGTATTTTTTATTGCACCTATCATTATTGTATCTGTCCAGGTAACAATCATCCGTAACATTGTTGATCCCAGTACAGGAAGTGAAAAAATTAATAGTTCTTTTGCATCATTTTTCAATTGTAATTTATTGAAATATTTCCTAATATTAACAAAATCTTTAAATGAATATAAGATGATCAAAAACAAAGCAATTATAAGAGAAACTAGGAATGAATAAAAAACATTTATAAAAGATATATTTGCAAAAATCACCGTGATTATCAGTATTACAAATATTACGTTTATTAGTAAATGTTCAAAATAAAATACTGGTCGGACTTTATCAAAACCTCTATAAACAGAGATTATAATTTGAATAATTGTTAAAAACGGAATACAAGCAGATATAATCTTTAATGGGTTTACTAAACTTGTATCATTAAAAACATTTAATGCAAGCGATTCTGAGAATAAAAAAAGTATAAACCCAAGTACAATACTAAATATTAAACCTGAAATAATTGAAAAAGAAATATAATTTGAAATCTTATCAAACTTTTTACCGTTTCTTGTATAAGCAATATTTCTAGTTAAACCCTGTCGAAATCCAAGAGTACTAATTGATGATGTTATATAAAATATTGAAATAGATAATGAAAAAACTCCAAATTCTGCAGCAGTCCAATATCGTGCAATCAGTATTCTGCTAAGGAATTGTAAAAAGATACTCAAAAGCATGCCAAATAGAATTATACCTGTTCCAGTTGCAACTTTATGTAATGAATATGAAATTAAATTTTGATCTGGTTCATCATTCTCTTTGTTCATATTTACTCTAATCAACAAATTATTTTTTTTGGTTCTTCTCCGATTTTAGGTAGTATAATGTACCGCAGTTGAATTCATTCAATAGGGTACAAAGAATGAAAACAACGCGGTACAAATAGAGTAAGATATTCAAGGATATTTATATGTTTAGAGACTTTAGGTATACAACCATTAATCATCAGAGCAGTTAGGTCTACATCCATCTTAAAGGAACCTGGAAAAAGGGAATTTGCTGGAACTGTAGAAAACGAACAACGATTCTTAAAGAATTTCATCAGAGAACCGTTCGTGATCTTGGTCTGGGACCATTGACCTGTTATGTTTCATTCAAGAAACATAAACTGTATTGTTCCTGTGGATATCGTGGTTTTGAAACAATGTTTTTCTGCCGATACTTTGCTCGTTGCAAAATACGATATGAAAAATACATTGTTCGTCTCACGGAACGAATGACCATATCTGATGTAATCTTGAATTCTGGTTTGGATTGGAAAACCGTGAAAGACATCGATAAGTATTACATCAAAGAAAGACTTGTTAGATTAGAGGGTCTTACACCAAGAAGAATTGGAGTTGATGAGGTATCTTACAAGAAAGGCCATAAGTATCTGACTGTTGTAAGGGATTTGAACCAGGTTATCCGGATAGGTGTAGATGGAAAAAGGGAGGCCCTTGATTCTTTTTTCACAATACTTGGGAAAGAGAAACAATGGTTGACCAAATACGATGATTCATCTTTTTCAATTACCTCAACCAGGTATCTAAAAAATTCAGATTAATGTAAAATTCACTACATTTAACCAGTTTCTCATTATACTGCTTCCAATTCCTTGTATCCTTGTATTTCTTAGCCCATTTTTTCTTTTTCACCATGCATCCCAAAAAAAAGAAATACAACATCCTCTTCTTAAATCATGCCACACAGCAGAAAAAACGAAATAATATTTGTACTCGACAATTAAATTTTGAATTGAGAATTGTCATAAAAGCGGGGAAAATTTTATATTTTGAGCCTGTCCGAGAATTAATTCCAAAAATTTAGTGTAATTACTCGGAGAAAACCGGTAGGTTTAACAGGAGAAAATGCATACATTTTCTCGGTGA
>CAZFFN010000136.1:0-2388 GCA_964518165.1 uncultured Thermoplasmatales archaeon | reverse complement strand
AAATATTGTAGCAATTTCTGATCTTGGAACCGAGCTTAATCTTAACGAGGTTGCAATGGGCCTTGGTCTTGAAAATGTAGAATATGAACCTGAACAATTTCCCGGCTTGGTTTATCGCATTCGTGATCCAAAGGTTGCAATGCTGCTTTTTGGCTCCGGTAAAATAGTTTGCACTGGTGCACGTCAAACAGAGGATGTATCAAAAGCAGTTGAAAAGCTTTCTGCAGAGCTTACATCTTTAGATTTAATTAAAAAGTAAATAGAAATAATAATTTTCTTTTCTATTTTTTTAACAATATTTACTATACAAATCTATTTTATGGAAATATTTATATATTAATTACTGATTATATGTTTGTTTTTAAATAAAAATGGATGTGAAAAATATGAAAAATAAAATAATACTAGCAATTTTGATAAGCACGCTGTTTTTAGCAAGTAGTTCTGCAAATGCAATAAACATAACAACAAATAAAGATGACTATAAGAATATATTTACCAATAACTCCAATCCAAGGGTCATGGAAATTGCAGATTTAATAATAGATAGTGTAAACACAGAAGCAACTATTGTACTACATAATCTTGTTTTAGATTTAATAATTCCTGATGGCGAAACAATAATTCCTGTAGAATTCAAGTTTAATTGTAAGATTGAAAACGAAAAATTACTAAACACTGAGACATGGGTGTTTAAAGTTGAAATGAGAAAATATCCTGCTGGTTCTTATATAATAAACGAAAAGATCATAAAAAATGATACATTAATAGAAGGTTACCCGTGGGAAAAAACAATTAGCGCAACTGTTGATTTTAGCAGAGATTATCCGTGGGAAGAGCGTGGGGCTACAAACATATATGAACAAAAATATTCGTTAAATATTAGATGCGAATATTATGATGATGGAGTAAAACCTGGAGAACAAGCACCTGATGATCATGATGTGAAACTTACAGACCCAGTTGTAGTATTAAAAAATAACGATAACCCAACTAAACCAAATATTGTTAGCAGCGATATAAAAGATGGTGATAAAAAAGGCAGAGGAACTTACAACATCACTGTAAAATCAACAGATCCTGATGGGGACAAAATACGTTATACATTTATGTGGGGAGATCGCACCTCTTCATGTTATCCTGGATCAGGGTATGTAAAAAGTGGAACTCAAGCGACATGCAGCCATACTTATGGAGATGACCACGAACTAAACGATTACGATATCAAGATATTTGTAATGGATAAATTTGGCGGAATGAGCGATGTGACTACAATTTCATTTACACTACCAAAAGCAAATAGTTTTACAAGCACTCGTCTAATCCAAATACTAAAAATTAACTTACCACAAGTATATGAATTATTAAAAAATTATATAAGTTGAGCACTCTAAAATAGGGCAAAACAACTTTTTTTATTTTTTAGAATTATTTGCAGCCATAATTACAGCTTGTACTGCTGCCATTGCAGCTGCAGTTTTAGGTGTAGATGATTGAGCTTTTGAATTTTTAACATGCTCAACCACTTGATCAAGTATCTTGTATCTTGGAATAAAGCTTGTATCATATTTTCCTTTGACAAATTGTTCATTATCCATTACGACCTGGTGGAATGGAATATTATGACGAACTCCGCCTATCTGAAATTCCCATAGAGCTCTTTTGGTTCTATCAATACAGCTTTTTCTATCTTCAGCCCAAACAATAAGTTTTGCAATCATTGAATCATAAAATGGTGGAATTGTAAATCCTTGATATACGCCTGAGTCTATTCGAATGCCTGGCCCACTTGGTTCTGCATAGCGAATGATTTTACTTGGCGCTGGCATAAAGTTATTGAGTGGGTCTTCTGCATTTATTCTGCATTCAATCGCGTGACCTCGTGGGTGAATCTCTTCTTGACCGTATTGTAAATCCTCACCAGATGCTACATGTAACATTTCTCGTGCAAGATCTACACCAGTCGTAGCTTCAGTTATTGGATGCTCTACCTGCAGACGAGTGTTCATCTCCAAAAAATAGTATTTTCCATCCTTAAACATAAACTCACAAGTACCCGCGTTATAGTATCCAGCGGTTTTTGCAGCAAGAACGGCTTGTTCTCCGATTTCTTCACGAAGCTCATGAGTAAGTGCACATGAAGGTGTTTCCTCAATGAGTTTTTGATGACGTCTCTGAACACTACATTCACGCTCATATAAATGAATTATATGTCCATTCTTGTCTCCTATTACTTGATATTCAATGTGACGAGGGTCAGAAATATATTTTTCAATAAAAACAGCATCGTCGCCAAAGCTGTTTTTTGCAAGTTGTTTTACAGATGCAAGTGCTTTTTCCATCTGTTTTTCATCTTCGACCATCTGAATTCCAATACCGCCACCACCA
>CAZFFN010000135.1:0-2667 GCA_964518165.1 uncultured Thermoplasmatales archaeon | reverse complement strand
GCATTACGATCGAGAAATAAAATGGCTCATGGACATTCATTAAAAACAGATAAGGATCAAAGAAATATGATAGTAATGACCGATGCTTATGAAACTTTTATACATAGGATTATTCTTAAATTACTTGGCTATCCAGGCACATATATCGATAGATCATCAAAAGGTTTTCCTGATATTAATATAGATAAACCAATGCTTGGTACAAGAATAGAAACATAGAATTACGCCAAAGAATCACTATTTGGAAAAATTTATAAGAAAATTTTTTACATAATAATTAATGTCAAGGAAATTACCTAAAGAACTAATTGAAGATATAAGAAAAGAATTATTGTCGGGAAAGTCTAATTATCAAGTAGCAAGAGAATTACAAATAAGTGAGACAACGATTCGTAATCATACAAAGGATATAGCAAGACCTAAAAATGTAGGTCCTTGTATCAAGAAAGAACAATTTGAGTTATTTAAAAAAATATTGAAGCAGGGTTATATTTACACAGATTCAAATAGAAATCGTCTTCGTGGTCTTCAGAAACATTTTCCTATGATTAAACGTGCAAACTACAAAGGAAGATCTCTATATTTCTTAGAAGATTACAGCAAAACTGCTTTAAATGCAATGATAACGCAAAAAGAATCAAGAGTTATTAGTTATCATGATCTTTCAAATATGTCAAAAATCTTTGATGTAAAACTTTCTTCCAAGGAGAAAAAGAAAACAATTTCTATTTCATCCACTATAAAAAATGATGATTATTCTTAAGTGTTTTTAGTTTTGAAATCGAAATAATGATATTAAGTTAATACTTATTTTTAGTATTTTTTGTGTAAAGATTATCTAAAGCTTTATATATGTAACATTGTTACATAGCATTATGGATCATACCAATAAATGTTTGTGTCATGACCATAATAAATACCCTGAAAAAAGCTGGTTAAAATTTTTAATTTTAAGGGTAATCTTTGAAACACCAACCTATGGTTATGAAATCATTCAAAAAATTGAAGAAATGAGTTACGGAAGACATAAAATTAAATCGGGAACCATGTACACAACACTTAGACGAATGGAAAAAGAAAAACTAATACTTTCCAGTTGGAAACAAAGTAAATCAGGTCCAAATAAAAGAGAATATCATGCAACAAAACAAGGAGAGGAATACCTAAAAAACTATTTAGAAATTATTATCCAACGGAAAAAAATGATTGATAGAATGGCTGAATTTTATTACGAACATTTTGGAGGGAAATAAAGTTGAATATAACTGTTCTTATAATAAATGGTATTGCAATTGTAGGTTTACTGATAGCATTTGTCAAAAACAAGGAAAAAGCATTTGCATCACTTAAAATTGCTTTAAAATCCTTTATTAAAATGCTTCCAATGGTGTTTATCATTATCATTTTCATTGGCCTACTTCTTGGTTTTGTACCACCCGAACAAATTTCACGATTTGTTGGAGAACAATCAGGGATAGGTGGTGTTTTTCTTATCGGTGTGGTTGGTGCTCTTATGCATATTCCAGCATTGCTTTCATTTCCCCTTGCTGCATCAATGCTTGAAAGCGGTGCATCAATTACAGCTATTGCTGCATTTATTACTACACTTACGATGATAGGCATGATTACATTACCCTTAGAGATAAAAATCTTAGGTAAAAAAATGGCTCTTTTACGTAATGGACTGAGTTTTATTGTTGCTTTATTAATAGCTTTTTTTATGGGGCTGATTCTATGAAACCAGGAGAAAATAAGACAAAGCAAAAGAAGAAAATACTAAGAGATTGGGTTTTCCTTGCCATATCAGTAGTTTTTCTTTTCATTCTTTTAATGATATTTCCAGAAAAAACCGAACCAGTTACCTCAACTGCTTGGGAATATTTCATAGAAATGATTATTATTCTTCCAGCAGTGATGATTATCATGGGTATTTTTTCTGTTTTTATTTCAGATGAAATTGTAGTTAAGTATTTAGGAAAAGCCTCAGGAGTTAAAGGTATAGCAATATCGCTTTTTCTTGGTGCATTACCCACAGGTCCTCTTTATGTTGCGTTTCCTATGGCGGCGGCTCTTCTTAAAAAAGGAGCAAGAATTTCAAATATTATTATTTTCCTTTCTGCATGGGCATGTATTAAACTTCCTCAGGAACTGGTTGAATTACAATTCCTTGGATTCAATTTTATGATAACCAGATTGATTCTGACAATTATCTTCGTAATAATTATGGGTTATATCATTGAAATCATTTTAGAAGGAAATAAGGAAAAACAGATAATGAAGATTCCTCAAGGTGATTAAAAAAAACAGTCAGAATCATCTACTTTAGAATTTACATTGCTAATCAAGATTCTTCATGCAAACTTTTTTTCAAGGAGCTTTACTGCAGGTAATGTGAAAAGAACAAAGAAGAGTATCAGGGCGATGAAATCAGCAAAAATCATTGAATGAGGAGTTGCATTGAAAATATACTCTAATCCATTAATGGTATATGAAAGTGGTAGGATATATGAGATATATTGAAGTATCGTTGGCATTGCTGAAACTGGATAAACAACACCTGAGAGAAATATCATAAGAAAACGAGGGAGATTAAGAAGGGTTTGTGCTTCAAAAACTTCTTTTACCATAACACATAAAAGCGCTCCGAAAGAAGAAAAAACAAGAAGT
>CAZFFN010000134.1:0-2655 GCA_964518165.1 uncultured Thermoplasmatales archaeon | reverse complement strand
ATAATGATCTTTTCACCCCTTTTTGGAGTAATTAGCTGTATGATTGGTTTTGGTTTTTCCTGGTTTTATGATTTTCCAATAGGCGCTTCAATAGTAATTATGTCTTCACTAATGTTTGCTGTAGCAATCTTAATTTCACCTAAGCGTAAAAAAGGAAGAATTTTTAGAAAAAAATAAAAAAAGAATTTTTAAATTATTTAATCAGAGCCATTAGATTTGTTAATATCTGGTAAATTAATGGATTGTTTTGTAAAAATCTATAAAACAATGGTTCTGCAGATTTTACTTTTGGTTGAACTTCAACATTGAATGTTGCCCATTCACTTTCATGACCATAAGAATCAATTGCCCTTCCTCTAATTTTACCTGTACAACTTTTCTGGTAAAAATCATCCCAGCAGTGCTGAAAAACCATTGTTTCGCCTGAACAACAATAGTCTGTTTCAAAAATCACTGGGGAATCAGAACAATGTATTTCATAGTATAATTGATCTCCCTGAGGATCAACACTTCTAAAAGTATATTCACACATAACACCACAGCATGGGTGATCTGGCCCTGTTATTGTTGGTTTTTCAGGTGGCTCGTGAAAATCTTTTATATCTATCAACAGATCGTTTGATTGGCTTGTTACAGTCGATAACATTGATAAAGCCATCAATGATACCGCAAAAATTGTTACAAATATTTTCTTTTTCATCTTATTATCTTCCCCCTACAAAAATTTCTATTTTTTATAATGAATAATAAATACTTAAATCAATAAGTAGTCGCTATATGTATAGCATCTAAATCTGAAAAAGTATAATAAAATTTGACACAAAATAGTTTTTTTGCTTGTTTATAAGAGATGATTTTTCAATCTTGTTCATTTTCTTTTCTTGTAATATATCCAATACCTGTTTCAGTAATTTCAATTGTGTCAAATGATACATATTGAAGCATTTCCATCTCCGATAATTTTTGTATCATATTGTTTAATTCTTGTTTTGATATACCAAGCATATGTTGAGCAGTTTCAGCATCCATGTCGCGCTCAAGCATGAGTTTTAAAAGTTTGTATTCTTTTTCATAGAGTTGTGTTTCTTCAGCTAGGTCATGTGGATCTACATCAACATAGCCAGATAACTTTTCTACATAGTTTTTAACAATGTGATCAAGGTTTAATCTATCAATTACGTTTCCTTTTTTATCATAAAGAGTACAATATTTACTGCCTTTTTCGTGTCTCCAATGGGAAACATTTGCCCAGGTATATCCTAAAAGATTTTCTGGTTTTTTACCATCTAACCTTCCAGTTCTAGCCATTTGTTCAATTTTTTTCTTTCTCTCGCGTCTTCTAAATGCATGGTGTTGCTCGAGTTGTATTTGATCCAGGTCAACATCAAGATCACTTATCATAGTAGTCACTTGATGATTTGTATTTTTTTTAAGCTCAGTTATAAAAAATAGTCCCGCTTCTTCACTGCAGTCGTTATAGACAACACGAATAAGTGATTCAATAGCTCTTCCGATACGAGCTTTACTTATTGACTCAATCTCTGGAGATATATTAATTGCAAAACTGTTTTTTGTAATGCCTTTTTTAGGTGTATTTATATATTTTAAAAAATTGTATTTATTTTCAAGTGTTTTAATGGATGAGCCAATTGTTTCATCTGCTGTTCTTTCACTGGTTCTTCTACTTGCTACAGTATAAAGTGCTTTTAAAACAGATTCAAGTAGAACTGAGTTTTTCCAGTTTTCCATCCTAACACCCAAATAAAACAATCCAATATTGTTATGGATGGTTATTTATTAAAAAGTTTCTTTGAAAATTTAATTTCTTCCACCATAGGAATCCCAATTATTTTTTTCATTTGTTTCTTTAAACTTGTTTGTACTGTCGACATGAATTGTTATATCCTGCTTATTGCCTGAATGTTTAAATATTGCAAAATATATTTTTCCGTATGTGTTGGACTGAATACTCAGGAGATGGGTTTTTGAAAGGATTTTTTCATTTTTTATGTAAATATCAGATTTGAATGGTGCATCAGCTACATCTTTTCCATAGTTATAAACAAAGAAAAATAGGATTTTATATTTTTCTCCGACGCTGTAACATTCCCCACACCTACAACTCAGATCGATAATTTTTTGATTATTTGATATGGATTTTGATTTTGGTATGAATATCTCTTTACTTAATTTGTCATAATTCGGTATTATAACAGTAATTTGATAATATCCTTTTGAAAGAAAGGGTACTGACACATTATGCATTTCTCCTCTTTCAGTTCTTATATGAACTACATTATGTAATACTGGTTTTGTTATCTCTCCGTTGATTATTTTTGACTTGAAAAAATAGACGTGGACAGTTCTAAATGAAACACGGGCATAAATTGATGCAGTTATTTCCAAATTTTCGTATTTTATATCTAATATTTCAAGGTCTTTATCATTTAATTTGTTATTTTTTTCTTGGTTTATTATTTTTGCACTTGAAGCAGGAATTGCTATCAGTAAAATAAAAACAATAAATGCCATAATCTTTTCTTTTTTCATTTTTTCGGCATTGGGACAAAATTCCGTAATTAGTCTTTCAATATGATTACATACGCTCTTCTACCCCGGTATTTTTTAGGAGCATCCACCTTAGCAGAATTACCA
>CAZFFN010000133.1:0-3478 GCA_964518165.1 uncultured Thermoplasmatales archaeon | reverse complement strand
CCTAAACTTGGTTTTGATACTAGTAAAGAAGTACATGCCGGTTTTAGAGAAACCAGCCTAATGAAATATCAATATCCGTATCTTTTAGATGAATCATATAAAGATCTTCAAAGTATCTATCGTGATTTAAACAGTCCAAAGATTCTTGGTAAAAAATTCAAAGAGTTAGGACTTGAGGATGGATATGTCGGTAGTCCTGCTCGTGCTGATGCGGATTACGGCAGATGGTTTTATGGTGAAACAGTCAAAGTTTTTGTAAATGCAGCTAAAGATCTTTATTGCGGAAATAAATTAGCTGAACTTCCTAGTGACATTAAAAAAGCAATGAAACTTCTTTTTTGGCAGTAATTCTGTCTTTTGGTATTATTTGTAAAATAAGCTTTAAATATTATTATATCTAAAATTTATTATTAATGATTAGAAATAAAAAGGTGTTTGTTGTATTTTCTGTAGTGCTTTTTATCTTAGTTTTTTCAGAATTCTCTGTAGGTTTAAATGTTTCTTTAGATGATTCTACTAAAGTTAATTCTGAAGATGATTTGAAAGTAATAAAAATAGCTCAATATCCTAGGGAAACTGGATCTGACAGTAGCTTTCAAAGTATTTTTAGTTATACATGGTATAGGAATAATACCACATATCGATTTGAAATCGATGAACTTAGTTTAGATGAAATGAAAGGAAATGGTAATAATCCTCTTTCTATTGGTAACTATGATATTTTAGTTGTTGGTGCTTCTTTTGATTCTTTTACAAAGCATGCTTTTGATAGAACTCTTCTTGATAATATCCGTAATTTTGTAAAATCTGGCGGTGGATATATAGGAGTTTGTGCGGGAGCTTTTCTTGCATCAAACGGTTTTGGAGGAAATGATAAATTCTATGAGCCATTTTTTAATAATAATATCTTAAAAATTGCAAATGTTTATGTCAATTGTGATCTTGATGAGGAAAATCAATACATCTGGAAACTGAGTGGTGATGCTAGTTCAGCAAGACAAGGCATGCCTCCTATTGAAATGAAGATTAATAGAAGTTCTTCTAATCCAATTTTTAAAAATTATCCTAAACCTGTAATAAATATCACATATGGTGGTGGTGGAAGTCTTTATCCAGCTAACATTGATGATCCATTATATGGTGATATTGATCCTATTTTATTTGTTAATGAGGAATTGATGGATACAAAACCGATTCATAAATGGCACAAAAGGCTGATCGGTTGGGCCAAAGGAGACGTTATTAAAACTGATATTTATGGTGAGTATGGTGGTGTTGCAACAAGTTATGGGTCTGGAAAAGTAGTTATTTTTCCAGTTCATCCAGAGATTAGAACATGGATAAATGGTTCAATAGAGGAATATGTTGGTAAATCTACAGGTTTTGGAATTAAAACTCCAATGAAAGTAGTGTATGATTATAATGGTGAGCCTCAGAATGTTAGCACAAATTGGTGGATTCATAGGCGGGCTGCTGCTTGGATTGCAGGTGTTTCTGAAGAGGATATGCCTCCTTCTGAGGAATTTTTAGTTTTATTGACAAAACCATACAATATGGGCGGATATCATTTGTATGTAAATAACAATTATAAAAATTTTAGATTAGATTTTATAAATAAAATTAAGAATAAAATATTGAGTAGGATTGGTAAAACAGTTATTATTGGTGACTTGACTGTTGAGGGGTATTGTGAGAATTGTGAATATATGGAATTTTATTTAGATGGAGAATTGAAACATACTGATGATGTTAGACCCTTTTCGTGGGATGTAAATTCTACTATGAATGGTGCTCATAAAATCAAAGTGAAAGGTTATGGGGATTCTGGTAGTTATAGCATTGATAATAATGACTTACTATTCTATTAAAAAAGATTGTAATAAAAAATATATAAAAAATAGAAAAAATTTTTGATTTAAATTTTTTATTTTAGTCGCAGTTTGAAGGATCTCCCTTCATTGTTTTGCACCAAGGATTATTTGTGCACCAAAAGACTAATCCTGTATCTACATCTTCACGATTGTCAACTTCATTTTCGCTATCATCGCCGCATGGATAGTTGCATACAGAATGTATTTGTCCATTTAGTGTAACACAATTTTTTGGATCTCCCTTTAGAGTCCAAAATAAAACATTTGAATCGTCATCTGTGTATTTACTAAAAAGCTTTGAAAATATCCTGGATAATATTGTGACTCTTTCTTTTAAAAAACTTGCTTTAACTGATTCAGCTTTTTCATCTATAGAATTTTTCGTTCTTATTTTAAACAAAGGACTGTCAATTTTATTTAGTTTTTCTTCTTTTGTTTGAGTGTTTACTGCTGTAACCATAGATACTCCTATCATTATAAAACTAGCTAGTATTGCCCCAATTATTATTTTTTTGTTCATATTCATCACAGTTAATATTATTATATCTTTTAATATATAAATGTTGCGATATTTTATATTCTATCTAATAAAGAACTAATCATTAAAGGTAAAATCACTGTAGCATCACCATCAATTGTTACATTATCGGCTTTTTCCTTTATTTTACCCCAACTTATAGCCTCACGTGTTTGAGCACCAGAAAGACTTCCATCAAATTCTTGGGCTGTAGTATTATATACTACATAATCAAGACCATCGCAGAATTGATTCCACCAGATTGTATGATGTTTTGAAATTCCTCCACCAATAATTAATGCACCTGTTTTTTCTGAATCAAACACTATATCTGATAGGTCTTGTTCATCTTTTAGTAAGTCAATAGTAAAATCCCGATGTTCCTGATAAAACATCCATAATTGTGAACCAAATGCTCCATCAGTAATCCCTGGGACAAATACAGGAATTTTGTTTTTATATGCCCAGTATATTATTGACTCTTCTTTGTTTTCTTCTTTTTCTAAGTGTTTTCCAAATTCCCATATTATGTCTTTAGTTGACCATTTATTTTTTTCTTTTGATATGTCTTTTAAAATAGGCTGCATTCTTTTTTCAAGGACTTCACCGTAGCATTCATTTGGAATAAATATATTTCCAAGCCTATTTACACCTTCTTTATGAAGTTCTCTATCATCAACCACGAAATGTCCATGATAATAGTCTTTCCAAAGCCGTGCTAGATCATGATCAAGAGTGCCGCATGTGGTAATAACTACATCAAAAATTTTTCTTTTAATAAGTTCTTTAATGACCCCGCGTGTACCAGTTGAAGTGATACATGCTGGAAACGATAAAAAATTGACACAATCTTTTTCTTTTATCATTTTTTCAAGAATGTTTACTCCTTTTGCAAGTTTTTTTGCAGTAAAACCTCCTGATTCATAGTATTCATCCATTAGTTCATTAACTGTCATTTTTTCTTTTAATTCAATGTCTTTTACTGGTTTTTTTTCCATTTTCTAACACCTTTAGTAAACACTTATTGCCCCATATCCCACACAGGAGCTACCTGGATGCAACTCATAAGATGTTCCATATTTAAGTAATT
>CAZFFN010000132.1:0-3297 GCA_964518165.1 uncultured Thermoplasmatales archaeon | reverse complement strand
ATAGATGAAGACATCAGGAAACATTTAGAGGAAGATGAAGAAGAATAAGAAGTCTAGTATTGTGTAGAATTAGTTTCAAAACACATTTTGAATGAACGGGGGGTATGGGCGTATTCCCACGAAATAGTTATTAGTTAATCATATTATTTAAAAAAGTAATGAGTCCAAATGGTGAAGCACGAGAACTAGTAAACCAAAAAAAACTCTCTCATACTAGTATGTCTGTTGGAGATGTATTAGAGATAGGGGATGATTTTTTTATAGTTGAACAAGCAGGTTTTGGCAGAATCTGGAATAAAAAAGAAAAACCATGAATTCAGATATAGAAAAATTCCAAAAAGTTTGTACTACTCAAGGTGGAGAATGGGATTCAGACCGTGAAGGCTGTAAACTAAGAAAAGATTTTTTTTATCTTGAAGAACCTGAAACCTGTGAAAAAAATGGTGATAGTTTTGGTGTTTTTGATGACACAGATTTCGATGCATGTAAAGAAAACACTATCTATGAATACTGTAAAGAACATATTTTAAACAGTTTTGATGAATATCCAACTCAAGATATGGAGGATAAACGTAAACTTGAAAAAAATTTTGATTTTGAAAACATTAAACCCCCTCGTCTTTCTGAAGGTTTGATGCAGTGTTTCAAAAAAGAAGTTTTACCTCAAAGAAAAATAACTCAGTCATTGGATGAATTTGATAGGTTAAATGATACTATCTGCGAATATGAACTCAAAATACTTTATGTTAATCTTTATACTGCACAAAAATTTAATAAAAAAAACACTAAACATGCTATTGATAAAAATGTGTTCCCTGCAAAACTTTATAAATTTCAGAAATTTGATAACCCTCTCTACCGGTATGCTATAAAGAAAAAGTGTGATTTAAAAGAACTATACTGGAATCATGCAGAAAAGTTTGACAGTAAAACCATAGATAAAGCAATTGATAAAGGTGAAGAATTTAGTGTATTAGCGTCTAAAGCTCTGGATAATTTTTCTCAAGATAATATTTCTCATTATGTTTCTTTCATTGAGAACAACAAAGAATGGAATGCTTATACTAAACTGATAAAATTTGAATGCATCTCCTTTAAACCTATGAATAAAAAAAATATTTCTAAATCAATACTCTTTTTGGAGAATTTCACACGTAAAAAAAATCTAGAATATTATAAATCTGATAGAGAACGCATTGCTGATAAATTAAAATGGGCTTTTCAAAATTTTTATCATACAAATGCAGAAAAACTTTCTAAAAAAAATATAGATAAAGCCTTAGATATTGGTATCAGCCTTCATCCTATCTATAACAAGATACCTGAAAAATTAACTCATGAGCATAAAGAACGAATAATTAAAGAAAATATCAAACTTAGGGATTTTTTTTCTTCAGATATAGGGTTGCCTGATGACTTAAAAAATGAAATCATTAAGAACTATTCTTATCGTTCAGTTGTAGGATATTTCTATAAGTATTATAAATTGAATCATAAGCAAATAGAGGAAGCATACAAAAAAGGTTATCATCTTGATTCTTTACATTGTCATCAACAATTAACTCAGTATCAAATAAATCGTGCTTTAAAACAAAAAAAGGGTTTATCTGGTCTTTTAAATTCTAAAAAAAATTCACTTAATTCTGAGCAGATAAAAAAAGCAATCGAAGTAGCAAATGGCAATGAACTTTTCATGCTCTATACTAATAATGACATCAAAGGTAAAAACATAGATTTAGCTATCGAAAGAAGAGAATATCTTGGTGAGATATATAGAAACAGTAATCTTAGTGAGAAACAGATAGATAAAGCATTGGATTTAGGTATAAATACTGAACTGTTGTATATCCATCAGAATCTTTCAAATGCACAGTTGAAAAGAGTTATTTTTGAGGAATCATATGATGACTATGAGGCTTTAAATGCATTATTTGACAATCAAAATATACCTGAAACATTGATTGATGAAATGATAGATAATGCGATAGATTCCCGGGAAAAGGTTTTACCCTTGATTTCTTTTTCAGAAAATAGAAACCTTACAGATAAACAAGTTAAAAAGATTATTAAAAAACTACCTGAAGAAAGTTTTTCCGAATGGTTGGATGGGGTGGTAGAGTTACGTCATCTTTCAGCGGGTAACATTGATACTTGGATTGAAAGAGGCGAGCAACTCAGTCATCTTTACACGAATGAGATACATCGGTTTTCTAAAAAACAAATCGAAAAAGCAATTGATAAAGGCGAAGGACTAAGATATTTGTATAGCAACATCAATTATAAGTCACAATTTGACAAAAGACTTTATATGAAAGCCATAGAGAAGGGAAAATCACTTTCTATGTTGTATATTGCTTCTTCAGAATATTTTGATGATGATGAAATTGTTTCTAAAGCAATTGATAAAGGCGAAGATTTAGAAAAACTATATCAGAACTTTCCTTTGACTGTTTCTAATGTATCTAAAGCAATTGATAAAGGCGAACATCTTGGTATGATTTATACTCGTTTGAATACAATAGATGACTCTAATCCTTCTATAGTAAAGAAAGCAATAGATAAAGGAGTTGAACTTGATAAACTTTATAAAAATCCACATGTAAAACTTTCTGATAAACTGGTTTCTAAAGCAATTGATAAAGGAAAAAATCTTCATGAACTCTATGAACATAATCAGATTAGCTCTGAAAATATAGATAAAGCAATTGATAAAGGAGACGAGATAGAGAATCTTACTAGATATCAGTGGAAAAACATGGAAAGAAGGCATTATATCAGGCTTTTAGAACATGATGACCTGCTTTCTTTAATAAAAGAAAAAGAGGATACACCTGAAGACATCCGTCAAAAAGCAACAGAACTAATCGCTAAAAAATATGGTCTCGATGAACGGGAAGGGCTTCTTAAATATGTTCCCCCGCACGTAGACCTTCAAAGATTTGGTAGAGTATTCAAAAATGCTGTTAAACAATCTAAAATAAATGAAGACCCTCTTGATGAGGTGGTTGGAGAACATCCTGCCATCGATGGTTGGACAGAGATAAAAAAAATTGTTAAAGAAAATGATTACAAGTTTAAACCAGATGAAGAAGGTGGGTTAAAATACATCTGGAAGAATGGTCAGAAACAAAAACTTGGTAGTTTTTTGAACAAAAAAGGCAGGTCGGATTTACTTGATTCAGGATATCTTACTATGGCTCAAAATCAAGAGGATTTAAAAGAGGCTTTATTGTTGAATACTTATGATGTGGATTATAAAAAATCTGAACTTAAAAACTTGGAGCTTGTTATCTCTGA
>CAZFFN010000131.1:0-30368 GCA_964518165.1 uncultured Thermoplasmatales archaeon | reverse complement strand
TGGTAATTCTGCTAAGGTGGATGCTCCTAAAAAATACCGGGGTAGAAGAGCGTATGTAATCATATTGAAAGACTAATTACGGAATTTTGTCCCAATGCCTAAAAAAAGAAAAATAATTAAGGTTTAAAACTTATTTTTATCAACATATACAATTATCAAACTTTAATATTCTTTCAATAAACCTATCAAGCACTGGAAAATTATTGAAAATATTTTGAATCATTGGCAAATTATTTTCCTTTGATTTATGATTTGCTTTTATTTGCACTTTTAACCGTTCAGATACAATTCCACCAGCATCTCTTGCCCAGAAATAATACTCATATTTTCCATTATCATCTACATTATCAGTTATGACAAAAACATGTCCATCTTCATAGGATTCATCAAACCAATCCGTATAATCAAGGTCGCCCCAATTATCATCGAAACCAATATAATGATTCTGACCTTCAAAATCATCAACTCTTACTTTAATTTGAAAATCTTCATATGTATGAACCTTATCTGGAGCACTCACAACAGAGACTATTGGTTTATTATTGCCTTCATCCCAAATACAGTGTATATCCCTACAATCACTTCTACCATAACTGAATCCATCATTGATATGACCACCTAAATGAACTACACAACATTCATCTGGTTTGAAAAAATAACCAGCACGCATTATTGTTCCAGAAGGTGGTTTTGATCCAGATTTGCCTTTAATTTTTTTGTATAATTTTCCACTGTAAAAAGGTCTCCCCCATATTTCAATCCATGCTGATGAGCCTCTTGAGCTTTCTAGTACACAATTTTTTACATCAGCATAAAACATTAAAAACTTACCATGCTCGCCTACATCTAACTTTCCAGGTATATCATTAAAATATATACCTATATTCGAATAATGTACTCCCCATTGTAATCTAACTGTTCCTGCATCGATATCTATTTTTCCACATGATCCACCATATGAATGTTCTTTACCAGATTTATGATAGTCTTCGTAAAATGGCGGTTCATAGAAATAGTCTGCATATAACCAAATTTTAAAACTAGTATGCTCTTCTAGTTCAAAAGAAAAGCTAATTTTTCCTTTTTTACTATCATCAATTGTTTGAATTTTCTCTTTTTTTAATCCTTCAATTCCGCCAAGTTTTATTTTTAATTCAACCCAGTTACATAAATCCCCGCAGATATCAATATCATAATCAACCTCTACTGTGATTGTGCCGGGAGCAATATCAAAATGCTCCTGATATGATAGTTCAATTTCAGCATTACGAGCAGGATCATCACCAGATGTACTAACCTTTATATCTCCAAAATCATAAGTTCCTTTGTCTAAAGTTGAGATATCAGTATCTGTTTCTTTTGAAATACTAGTTCCATATACGTTTATACTACCAAGTAAAAAAATTCCTAGTAAACCTATTACAATTATTTTTTTATTCATATTTATCACATCTTAATTATTTTTATTTGCAATGTAATATAAATCTAAGCATATAAATATTTTGGTAATACTATAATAATACTTATTACCAATTTTTATGGGCAATAATAAAAATCAAAATCAAATATGAACATTTAGATTAATATACAATAGCTAAGAGTATTCTACTTTTAACCAGTACGTTCATCGGGAGCATTTTTAATATTTTACTTTTTAAAGAAACAATTTCTATATAAAATATATAAATTAAATCCAAAAGATATATAAAATACATCTTATTTTGCAAATATTGATACAATGGTCGGAAAAAACTGTAGATATTGTGATAATCAAAAAATTGTAAACAATAACCATGTAAAAGAAGTCAATGGAGAACTAAAAAGAGTTTGTCCAATCTGCTATGCAAGTTTATAAACAAAAAAACTAGATTTTCTTAAATATTTATTACACAATTATTTTATATTTTTTATAAACCATATCCTAATTCCATATGTCTAGTAAGAGTATCAATGAATCTAGCAAGAGGACCGCCATCTACTAGATCATGGTCCACTGAAACAGTTAAATAAAGGATTTCTCTAGGAACTATTTTATCATCTACTACCCTTGGTTTTTTTGTAATGCCGCCTACTACAAAAAGAGTAGTAGCAGTACCACCAAGGGGAATAAGTGCTCCTTTGTATTTTCCTTTCATACCAACTGCTGTTACTGCTGTAGTGCCCATATGTTCCTTTTTAAACAGGCCTCTTTTTCTAATAAAAAAAACTAAAAGTTTTTTTAAAAAAAGCGGTGCCCTTAAAGCAAGTCTCTCAAATCTAGTAAGATTTCTTCCAAGGACTTGTGTTTCATCTGATACAATTTCTTTTTGAACATTTCTTATCTCTTTAGTAATTTCAGAAACAGTTTTTTCATTTGCTTTTCTAACAATATAAATCCGGGGTCTAGTTTCATCTTCTGATTCTTTTTCAACAGGAACTGCTACATCTACGTCATCAAAAACAACTATCTTGTTTCTACCTAGTTTATAGGAATTTAAAGTTTTATGTTTGGTCATTGATTCAGAGATGCATTTAATAACCCAGGAAGTAAAAGATATTTTTTCGCCAGTTTTTTCTTTAATTTCTTTAATTTTTTTTCTAGCAATTGTTACATCTATTTCAAGCATAGCATTAATACTTTTTCTGCGCCATCCTTCTTTTGTTACAATTTCTATGTCTCTACGTTGTTTGGTATATGGAATAGTTTTGTATTTACCGATTTTATCTGTTTTATTCATAACTAGAAAAAATGAATTTTTGATCTTTATTTAAAACTTGGTTTAAATTTCTTTAAAATAATTGGAATAAAAACCAAAAAAAGCGAAATTACTGCTAAATAAAAACCAATACCTGGACCCCAACTGCAATCTATTAAAACTCCTTCAGAGACACCAGAGATTGTGGTCATTACTTCACCTGAACCCATAAAACTTCCTACACCAATTTCAGTAACTAAGGATAGTGCATAGTAGAAAAGCCCTAGAGTTGCAATTATTAAAATTGTACTCAGAACAATTAGACCTTTACTAGTCTTATTTAGTTTATTTTTAAACACAATTGATAAAAAGATTAAAGACACAGAAAGAAGAATTATCACAGAAAGAATAGTCAATAGGCTAGTTAGTTCCTCAGGCAGCATACTAATACTTCCACCCATACCTTCATTACTTTCGGTAAAAGAAATCATCCTCGATGGATAAAGAAATGTTTTTGTATTTGTAGTAATACTATTTTCTTCTCCTGTTAAAACCCACCAGGGTTGAAATACTGAAATTATCAATAAGAAAATTACTAATATTTTTAGGCTTAAGAAATATTTTTTCTTATAAAATAAATAAGCAAGTGAGGATATAATACCAATTATACAAAGGACTGTAATAATCATATGTGTAAATGATCCAGAATCTGATACAATATCAAGTGTTTTTGTGCTTTTAATATCAAGATCTTGATAAGCTACTTTTGTTTCATCTATAAAAACTTCAATATTATATTTTCCAGGTGGAACGGTAAATGAAGATTGCCCATCACTATCAATTTTTGACTCGATTTTTTTATTATTTCTAGAAATAATTATCTTCCCACTTGAAACACTATCTCCTACTAGATTCAAAACATTTAACTTTGTTTTGTATTCAGCAGGAAATACAAGATCAATTGTCTTATCTTTATCTAATTTAACATTTTTTTCTAATTCAAATGATTTATATTTCAAGGTTAAATCATAATTTGAGCCTACTAAATTTTTAAAAATATAGTTTTTTCTATCTATTTTTTCAGATGAAATAGTTGTTTGTTCAACCATTTCATTACTTGTTACAAATAGATTTACATCAACATCAGGGATAAAACCCCATTTATCAACAAGTTTTACTTTTAAATCAAATAAATCAATTTTGAAATCTTTTGAAAAAGGTTTAAAATGATTAATGTAACCAAGTTTTATTTCTTCACTATTTACTAAAAAACCTTTATACATTACTTTCAATTGATATTTATCTCTAAAATCAGCCGGTGCGTTAAGTTCGATAGTCCCATTTTTATCTGTTTTTTTATTTGAAATAATATTATCATTGGATAAAATAAGAAAATCTACGTTTTCAACTCCTTTGCCTTCTTGATCTTTAATAGAAAATTCTGCTTTTGATTCTGCTGTACACTTTATTCTCATACTTTTGTTTTCATTTAGATCTACTACGCCATATCCAATGTATACACGTTCATCTGAAAAAAAAGGATTTTCTCTAAAAATTTTAACTACATATATTCCTTTTTCAATATCTGGAAAAACTATTTTTTTAAATATGCTACTATTTTTAAAATCAAAAATACCTAGAATAGTTTGTATTTTCCCTAAAATCGTTTTTCCTTCTAAATCAAGTTCTACACTGCCTAAAGAAAGTCTATTCACCGAACCTGATGATTTGAAATCATTTTCTTTGTAAAGTTCAGCATATATATACGGCAGTTTTTTCCCTGTGGCCGCCGAGAGTAGCGAACCGAGTGGAAAAGAAGGCGCCATATGTACAAATGTTGTAAGAGTGTAACGCTCTTTTTTTTCTGTTTGTTTTTCAGTTATATTTTCTCTGAGAGCAGGAACTAATTTTGATTGTTCTTGAAAAATTTCTGATTTTTTGTTTATTGATTCTATTTCTTCATTAAAAAGTGTGAAAAACTCTAGTTTATAGTTTACATCGAAGTCTTTTTTAAGGTTAGGGCTGTGTTCTCCATTTTCATATGAGTTTCTAGCTAAGTATAAATTACCACTATCAGCTTCAAGCCCAGGTAGTTTAATATTTTCTTTAACCCATGCTTTAACTTGAACTCCATCATTTTCATCATCTGTAAAACCCATATTTGAATCAAGAATCAAACCATGCATCTTTTTATCTTCTAAATCATTGGAACAAACCCATGCTTTTTTACCAACATCCATATCGTCTTCAGTTGATACAACTGCATCTCTTTCAACGGTGTTTGGATTTTGAGGTACAGGATAATCATTTATTGTTTCATCTTCAGTATAGATGTATAATTCAGGAAGGATATCACCTACGTTCATTTTTTCAATAGTTGAACTTCTCGATTTAATAGATACAATCCCGCCGTATGTTCCATCGATTATACTAGGCTCTGGAACTTTAACATCTTTTAAAACTTCATGATAGCAATCTACAACAATTCGTTTATTTTCAGTTGGCGAATGATAATAAGTATAAATATTATCAGATAAAAGATCACCTTTAGGTGATTTACCTTTTAGTCTTACTCTAACCATCAGATTCCCATCAACAAGAACCGTTTTTTCGACCTTTTCAGCCCAAGATGTACCCTCATATCCTGGTTGAGAATTTATGCCATAACGCATGTCAAAAATGCCTAACTGATCAATGTTATATGTTTCAACTACTTTTGATTCTGGTTTAAACCTAACAACGCTGAACGCTATAGGATTTCCAAGTAGTTCACCAGTTTGAACGATTCCATAAACATAGTTATCTTTTTCTTTGATTCCAAAGTAATCAAGAACAATTTTTTGACCTGATATTGGCTCATAGAAATAACTAGAATCAGATAATTCTAAATGATCTTCATATTCTAATAAATTAGTTTTATCTGAATCATAAAAAACATAGTATTTTTCTTTTCCATCTGCTTCTTTTGGAATTAAAAAAACAATATTGCAAGAAGAAATATGTGTATCATCTGTTTTTTTAAGGTTATATATTTGCGACTCAAGTTCTATAATTTCTGATCCTGTGTCACAAGCAATTCTCACTGAGTGATCAAGTTCATCTATTGCATAACAGGGATTATCAAAATTAATTTTTAGGTCAACTGGTTGATATTTTGATTTATCTAAACTTGTGTCAAAAGGAACTATTATCTCTTCTTGAAAGTTATAATCAGATAAATCAGTTGTTTTAATTTGCCCTGTAGCACTAAAAAGATTAATTGGACTAAGTATAAAGGATAATATTAATATCAAAGTGATATATTTTTTCAATTTCATAATTTAATCTATATATAATTATATGTTATTATTTATAATTTCCTATAATTGGCTAAATTTAAGCATAAAAAAATGCTAAGAAAGGAAGAACCATTAGAACTATAGCAATTATTCCAAGTAAAAGACCTATCGGGCTTAACTTATATTTTTCAGGTAAGATCCGTTGAGACATATATATTACAGCAATACCATAAAACAAAACACCGACAACTCCGATAAATAGAAGTGTTAAACTAAGTACCAAAAAGAACGATAAACCTTTATAAATCATAATAGACAGAGGAATACCTGTCCCAAGTATATACAAAATCAAGTAAACTAAGTATCTTTTATAAGCTATTTTTTTAAGTTTTGGTATTATATTTTTTGAGGTTTGAAAAATCATTCTGGCAGCTGCTTCAAAACCAGCATAAATAGTTCCAAAAAAGGCAAAAAATACACTTATCTGAAATAATGGTTTTAAAATCGGCGATATCTCTGTAAAAATTCTAGCTTGTGTCTCAATTAAATTTATATCCGTTGGAAGAAGAATGCTTCCATCAGATTGAGGGCCAAGTAAAAAAACACCGCAGATAACATATGCAGCTGATATAATGGATACAACTAAAAAAGCAATTATAAGATCAATTTTTAATGGAATCATAAGTTTTCTTGATTTTTTAACTTCTTTAATTGAATTTGGAAGATAAGTAATTTTACCTTTGTCTTTTTTAAATCTCTCCATTGATTCTTCTTCAAAACTATCAGGGTCTTTTTTTCCTCTAAAAATGCCCCATCCTTTAACCTTGATCCATCCTAAATAACCAACCAGTGGTATCATTGAAATAGTAAGTGTCCCAAGATATCCAAGCATAAGCATTGGGATAGGTGTTTTTCCAAAACCATTTACATTATCAACCCAACCTGGATAAGTTGGTACATTTCCAAATTTAAAAAAACTCACAAACATATCAAGGTAATCAACACCAGTTACACTTTGCAAAACAAGAATTGCTGATATAACAGCACCAACACCTAAAACAACAATAAAAAAAGCTTGAACATATTCTAAGAATTTATATCTGGCATTTAAAATCAGAAAAGCAGCTAATAGACAGATACCTATACCAAAAATAATGTAAAGATCTGTGTTGGGAGTGCCTAATAAAATCCATGATAATGATTGGCCGATAGTTGTAATAATTGTAGCAGTAAACACTGGCAAAAAGATAAGTATTATTACTAAGAGAAGCCAGTTTATCCATCCCTTTCGTAATTTATGGGAAAAAATATCCATTACATTAAGACCCGAGAGCATAGTAAATCTTGTACCTATATAACAAAAAATATAAGATGCAATGTTAACGGTAATCAACCATAAAAGACCATATTTAGCCCAGGCTCCAATTTGGGGCCCTAAAATTAATTGGCCTTGACCTATAGTCATAGATGCAATAATTGCACCAGGTCCAAAGAAAAGTAAATATCTCAAATATTTTTTTAGTGAAGCCTTTTCATTTAAAACACTGTTGGGTTCAGGAAAAGAAATCTTTTTATCTGCCAAAAAATTCACTCCTCAAACACGATTTTCTCTGTTTTTTCTATTTTTATCTCAGGTTTTTTAGGTCCTTTTGCGTTTCTTGCTTGTCTGTCATATGCTTTAATTCCACCTGCTTTTTCAATTATTCTTTCTCCTTTTTTTATTTGTTTTAATATACTGATATTTACCCGCTCCATAGAACCAGGAGCAATTTTCTTTAAAAGTTTAGTTGATCCTGAAAAACCATATGGTATAGATTCCATTTTCATAACAGTTCCAGGTATTGCAAAAAACCATTTACCAATTGAATCTTCCCCAAATTTAGTAATAGGTATACCTGCAGCAGCCTGTCTTGGTGCCTTTGGACCGACATGTGCGACAGTCCATTTTCCATCTATATAAGCTTCGCCTTCGCCTTCTAGCATAAAATATCCCATTGAATCATACCATTTTTGAATCAATGGATCTACTTGGACTACTGAATCATACCATGCTTTAATCATGTTCATTGCAAATACTTTGTATCTTGCTTTTATCCCAGCTGCACGGCAAAGTGCAATAAAAGCAGTGATTAAATGAAAACAAGTACCAGTACCTCTTCTAAATGTTTCACCAACTCTATTCATCGGACATATTTCAAGAGTCATTTTTTCTTTAACTAGGTTAAAAGCAGCTTTTGTATATTCACTGTCTGATTTTTCAAAAGCTCCAAGGCTATGTGCTAGGGCTACTACCTCTGGTTCTCTGTGATCACAGTATAATGTTGGTCTAAGATATTTTTCACTTGAATTAAAAACCTTCATATTCTTTTTGAATTCTGGTATATCATATTCTCTGTTAGGGCGAATATATCTTTCAGATTTCTTTGGAGATCTTCTAAGTTTTTTTAATTCTGTAAGATTAAGTATAAGTGTCTTTGTAAGTGATAATGCACCGCCGATATAGAGTTTAGCATACATTTTTTGAGGTATATATTCTCTTTCTTTCATTTCTTTAAAAATTGTCAAATAAATCACCCTTCAACATCTCTTGAAATCATTCTTCTTACTTCTTCAGCACAACCTCGCATTTCTTTTCCCTGAGATCTTGTGACTTCTGGTTCAAGTACTGGCCCTGGTCTGTCACATACTGGACAACGCTCAAGCATTCTAACCTTATCACCTGAGATTATAAAACCAGGATAACTTGATGTAGATCCATCTAAAAATGCAAATCTACCCCATTCGTCATATCCTACTGGTTTAAATTGTTCATCTAAAACAAGAGCGTGATAGTATGTATGGGGGATATGAAGGTAATGACCTTCTGGGCAATGGACCATCCAACCATTTCCTTCAACCATTCCGTATAAATCTATACAATGCTCAGGTTTTATTCCAAGGACTTTCTGCATTTGTTCTCTAAATTCCTCAACAGGCATACGTTTTGATTCATGGGCCTTCCATCCTCCACCTGTAAGAACTGCACCTCTACCTGAAAAATCAAATGATTTTCCTTGTTCTATTAATTTGTTTGTAACAGCATATAAAAGAAAAGGAGCACCTAAAAATGTTATAGTAGTACCTTTTTTGTGATGATATTCAAGCCATTTTATGATATTTTTTACAATTTTTTTGTATTTATTTTGTATGGCTCTTTTTACAATTTTTGCTTTTATCCCGCCTTGACCACCCATACTAAGTTTTATTATATCTGCATTTATTTGTTTATTAATTGCTGATTTTACATCTGAGATTGCATCAAAATAGATGCTGCAGACTTTTCCAGCAAAAACATTGGTTTTAAATGGATTTGGCATTAATAAATAACCGTTAGCCTCATATTTCCACATAGGATATAACATTGATATTGCTGCTTTTGCAGCCGCATATTCAGCTGCATAAAATGTTTTTTTATCACGTGGAATAACTGTATGTATCCCACTGGTACCGCTACTATAAGCTACCTTCAAACCTACCCTATTAAAAGAATTTATTATTTCATCAAACGAGGGATTTTTTCCATTAATTTTTACTTTAGGGATTTCAACAGTAAAAACATTTGCTAACCAATGGGCAAAATCTTTTCCACTAGGATAATCTTTGTAAAATTCACCAGGAACAAGAGGTATCTTTTCAAGATCCTCAAATTTTTTAATATCGTCTGGTTTAATTTTCATGTCATTACAAAAACCATTATACATTTTGTTATTTTCATAGTGGTTTTTAAATTGGTATTTTATCGCGTTGAATCTTAGTTTCTTTGCCTTATTTACAGGTGTTTTAAAAAAGTCTTTTGGACCGTATATTGCTTTTTCAACTGGTGTCCAACTATTGTTAGGTGGAATATATTTTCTGACATGGTCTTCAAAAGTTTTCAAGTATTCATCATATGAAATCAAGATTTCTACCTTCCATGTTTTTTTTAAACATATTTATATTTGTAAATAATCATTTATACCTTTGTCGATTAATTTTTCGGCTATAGTCGAAAAAATTTAATCCCGAATGCATCATCCAATGGCCGATATGGTAAACACATCTTATATTATTTTTGAAAGAAATTCATTCATATCTAACTGCTTCAATAGGGCTCATCTTAGCAGCTTTTCTTGCAGGATATAAACTTGAAATAATACCAACAAATAAAGCAACTCCAATTGCAAGAGCAAATGTATAAATTGTAAAAGTAGGCTCAATAGGAATACCGGGTCCTGCAGAACCAGATGAAACTGCCCCAAACATTTGACCACCAATTACGCCAAGAATAATCCCAGCAAAACCACCGAGTAGAGAAATTAAGATGCCTTCTGTTATAAAAATAATAGTTACATCAAAGTTATTTGCACCTATCGCTTTCATAACGCCAATCTCATGGGTTCGCTCCATTACAGATGTTAGCATTGTATTCATAATTCCAATAGATGCAACAACTAAAGCTATTGCTGCAATTCCTACTAAAAACAGACTAATTATCGATAAAACACTTTGTATACTTTCAAGTATAGAGCTCATAGTAATAGCATTTGCAAAATCATCTGAACCATGATTCTCATTTATAGAAAACTCAATATCTTTAGCAATAGATTCAACATTAGCTACATCTGAAACTTTTACAAAAACACTACTAATATTTTCCTTTCCAGTTATTTTTTTAAAATCCCTTACTGAAAGATGTATATTATCATCAGTTTGAGTCGATAGGCCAGCACCTTGTTTATTGTAAACACCATTTACATAAAAATTTTGATCATTCAATTTTATTTTATTTCCAACTTGAATCTCTGTATCAAAATATTCATGAGCAATATTATAACCAATAATACATTTGTTTTGATCTCCGGGGTTTAAAAATTCTCCAGATTCAAGCCCTAAAAAATCTATTCCGTAGAATTTTTTCATACTCTCAGTATCCATACCCGTCAATGAAACTGCTTTTATCTCACTATTATATTCCATATATCCAGTACCAAAAAAAACCGGGTCAACACGTGCAAGGCCGTTTATTCTATTTATATCATCAATATCGCGCTGGGTAAAATGTCCTTTAGGACCAGACATACCACCACCCATTGGATTTATATTAATATTTCCTGTTGTAACAATTATAGTATCAGAAAGAGAAGATAATTCATTAGTTACAGCAGCCTGCATTCCATCACCTATGCTCATAAGAGAAACTATTGCCATAATACCAATTGCGATACCAATTAAAGTTAATGCAACGCGTGATTTACGCTCTTTAATATTTTTAAAAGAGAGTTTAATATTATCAATTAACAAAAGAACTGACCACCCCATCATGAATCCTAATTGTCCACTTACCCCGTTTTGCTATATTTGGATCGTGAGTTACAACAATAACTGTTTCCCCTTGCCTATTTATCTCTTCTAATATATCCATAATCTTTCTACCACTTTTAGAATCAACATTACCCGTTGGTTCATCTGCTAAGATAATAGAAGGTTTATTTGAAAGGGCTCTTGCAATAGCTACACGCTGCTGTTCGCCCCCGCTCATCTCAGAAGGTTTATGGATAAGCCTATGAGAAAGATTTACTTTTTCAAGTAACATCTTGGCTCGTTCAATTCTTTTATTATACTCAATTCCTGCAAAACTCATAGAAAGAGAAACATTTTCAATAGCATTTAGAGTTGGAAGAAGATTATATTTTTGAAAAATAAAACCAATCTTTTCACGCCTAATTTTTGCAAGCCTGTTTTCACTCAAAGTAGAAACATCAGTATTTTCAATATATAGATTACCTGAAGTTGGTTTATCAAGGCACCCTATTATATTCATAAAAGTTGATTTTCCAGAACCAGATGGCCCAATTATAGTTATATAATCCCCTTTTTTAAAATTCACATTTACTTTTTTTAAAGCATGGACTTTACTACTTCCAGAACCATATATTTTGTTTATGTTTTTTGCAACAATTACAAAATTATCCTTGCTCATTTAAGACGCCTTTTTTTAAAAAAACGATATACCGCGTAAACAATTATGATTATAATAAAGACCGATAGAAATAATAATCCAAAATTGTTATTTTGTTTTTCAATAGGTTCAGTTACTATAAAAGTTGAACTTATACTATCTGTTTCATAATAATTATCACCTTGTTTGAAAGATACTTTGAAATCAACTGTGTAATTTTCTCCAATTTTTAGGTCGTTTGATTCAATATCAAAACTTGCTGAAAACACATCATCTGAATCCATTGATCCAATAAAATACTCAGATGGGGAAATTGAAATGTTAGTAACAGGTTTTACAATAACGCCTGTTATCTCTTCAGTTTTAGCATTATATACTTCAACTCTAACATCAGCAGTGCTACCTTTTGTTAAAAAATCTGGAAAGAAATATAAAACTGGTGCTACATCATAATTTGATACAACCTCAATTGGTATTTTAATAGTTGAGTTATGTAGATTATTACCATTTTTAAAATCAACTTTAAAACTTAGATTGTAGTTTCCAATTTTTTTTGGAACAATAGAAAAAGTTACATCTTCAGATGCATCTGAATCAAGGGATCCTACAAAAATGCTACTTGGAACTAGATCAATACCTTCTATTTTTTCTGCATAAACGTGTATTCCATCAACAAGGTTTTCTCGATTATTTACAACAGATAAAGAAATATCTGTTGAACCGCTTTGAGATACTTGACTTGGTACATCTTTAGAGATTAAATCAACGGTTTTGTTACTAATTCTAAACGTTATCGGATAGTTTATCACGTCATATCCGCTAGGATTAATTTTTATCTTTGGAAAATATACACCTTCAGTGAAATTTTCATCAACTGTAACCTTAAAATCAATCAGAATACTTTTTGCAGCAGAAAGATAACCTACATCAGAATAATATGTACTTGCTTTAATTTCCCTATCCTTATCATATGCTTTTATCATCCAAATTTTTGTTAGAAAAACCCCATTTGTATCTGTAGTTGAGGTTGATTCAGTATCTGAGCCAATTACATCAGTACTTGTAGTTGTCGTAGTTGAAGTTGTTTCTCCGTTAGTAACTGTTAAAGAAAGAATTCCTTCATCACCAGGCATAAAAACACTTGGATTTAATTCATAATCTGATATCATAACCGCAGGATCTGCAACACAAAATCCAGATATGAAAAAAATAAACAATATAGTTATAGCTAAAACTGAGTAATATTTTATTTTCAAACTATCCTCACCTTATCTTTATTAAAATCTGGTATTGCAAATTAGTTATTAATAAGTTATTGTAAAATATTATTTTTTAAATATCTTATAATTTTCAAGTGCTTTTGATGCACTTTTTCTAACATAAGTATTTTCATCATTTAGAGTTTCAAGTAAGGGAACAACTGCTTGATCATCACCAATATTACCAAGTGCTTTAGCTGCATCACTTCTAACTTCCCAATATGGATCTTTCAAAGCTTCAACTAATGGTTCAACTATTTGATCCCCTCCAAGTTTATCTAAAGCATATACTGCCGAAACTCTAACAATATTATTATCATCATTTAATGTGCCAATTAATTCATAAAATGCATCTTTAGTTTTAGTTTTACCAATTAGAATTGCCGCAAGAGATCTAACTCTTTCATTTTTATCTTTTAAATGTTTAACAAGAGTGGAAACTGGTTTTTTAGGTGAAATCAAATTGATAGATGAAATTGCTTCTTTTCTAACAATGGATTCTTCATCATTTAATGCCTCAAGAAGTTCATCCACTGAATTTTTATCACCGATTTTTCCAAGAGCTTTAGCTGCATTAAACCTAACCTCGGTTGATTCATCATTTAACGCATTATACAAATGATCAGCTACATTTTTATTTCCTATTTCACCAAGATAATATGCAGCATGCCATCTAATTTCTGGGCTTTTTGAATTTTTAAGTTTATCAACTAGAGAATTTATCAATTCTTTATTTTGAGTGTTTGTTAAAACATTTACAACTGACAACCAGACATTATCATGTTTGTCATCTAGTAAATTTAGTAATTTATCTCTAACTTTTTTATTCATCCTGTTCTTTAAACAATAAACAGCTCTAGCCCTTGTTTTCCAATCAGGATTTTCTAAATCATTTAAAAGTTCATCAGTTGACTTAGGCGAGGTATTTTTTTCTTTTGTCATATTAAAGCACCTGAAATCTAATTATTTCCTAAATACCCTATATTGTTAATAAACTTTTGATTAAAATAGTACAGTATTTATAGAACCTCCCACATTACTTTTCTTGAGGATGGGTTAGGATGCAAAAGATAAAAACCTTTTGTAAAAAAATATTACCTATTTTCAATAAAATGATATCATCAATTAATTGATAATGGTGAGGGAAAATATGCCGGGTAATTGTTTACTTGTGATATCAAAGAATGAAGGTTTAAATCCAATTTCAATTGCTGAACAAGCACTTGATTCGGGAAGTGTTGATAAGGTTATAATTTCTGATGGATCTAATAAAGAAACCTTTGATAGACTTAAAAAAAGAGAGAACAAAAAAATTGAAGTGATTTTTGAAAAAAAATTTGTAAAAACAGATAAATATGGCAAAGGAATAGGGATGCTTAATGGAGGTCTTGCTGCAATAAAGCAAGATTTTGATAATATTGGTTACATTGATGGCGACATATATAATCCAAATATAGATAAGTGGATGCCATTGCTTTTTGACCCCTTGGAAAGAAATGTGGATATTATAAAAGCAGCTTTTTCAAGAAACCCTGCTGATGGACAGATTACTAGACACATAACAAAACCAATAATTGCTATGTTTTTACCTCAAGCATGGGAAATAGATCAACCCTTAGGAGGGGAAATAGCCCTAAAAAAAGAAGTCTTAAAAGACATGTATACTAAAGGAATTAAACCACCATTTGGATGGGGCATTGATACTTTCATTACCATGAAATCATTGATGTATGGCTATAGGATGGGTGAAGTATACCTTGGCCAAAAGATGCATGGTAAAAAAACTCTAACAAACTTAAGAAAAATGTTCAATGAATGTTTCTTAGAAGCCATTAGAATGGTTCGATATTTTTATGATCTTCCGGTTAGAAAAAAGACAAATCCAATAACTATGGTATCATCTCCTTTCAAAAAAAATACAACCTTTGATGAAACTTATATGGATGTAAAAAATGAAGTAAGAAGGACAATGGAAACTTTAAGACTTATGAAATGCCTTCATCTTCCGCATGATGATTTATTTTTTAACTTAAAAGATACACAAGATTTTGAAACTTTCTATGAAAAAACACAAGGAATTGATATAAACATCTGGGTTGAGCTGTTATATTGGTTTGTAAAAAAATATGACATTGGTGCTCTTGATCAATATTACTACCGCTGGAAAATACGATCTTTAAGTTTTTGCCTACATGAAATAAACACAGTTGAGCAAGCTGAGAATAGAACAAGATTTCAAGCTAAATCAGCTAGTGATTTTATGAATAAAATAGGTGAAAGAGCAATTCTTGATAATGGCTCTAAAAAGATGTATTTTTATAAGAATAAATAAAGATTTACTCTGTTAATTTCATTATTGCTTCAGCAATATCGCCGTTGTTATCTTCAAGAGCTTTTTCTGCTTCTTCTTTGCTTTTACCAGTTTGTTCTACGACTAATTCGATATCTTTTTCAGGGATTTTTTCTTCTCTATCTTCTACTCTTGCTCTCCCTGTTACCTGATAGGTTTTTTGACCTTTAGCATCCATAATTGTTACTTCAGCATTATCAATAATATATTCTTTTGTGTCAGTTCTAATAATTACTTCTTCAACGTTTTCAATTTCTTTAATGTTTATTCCAAGTTTTCTCATCATCTGTTGCATTTGACGAGGATTCATTTTTCCGGGCATACCAGGCATCATTTCATTTAACCTTCCATTTAGATTATTGGTTCACTAATAGATATGAAGTATTTTAAGATTTTGAAAATAAATTATCCCTTTTAAAGATTTATAACAAAAGAGTGGTATATATTAAATTGTTAACAAAAAATTGGGCATACATGGAATTTAGTAAAAAAATTACTGATTATGCTTTAGCTTCTTTTATCTTGGGAGGGCGATAGGATTTATTACAATCTGGTTAATTTTTGTTCCATTCATTGAAAAATATTTTATCCTTTTCCCATTTATTCACGGGCCAATTGTAATACTAGCAACAATATTTGGTTCATTTGGTTACTTTAAAAATTGAAATTTTGCACTTTTTTTAACAGGTTTTATACTGGAAATATTAACAGGATTAATAGGTCTAATAGCTTTTTTAATAAAACTTGGGTTCATATTTTAAAAAAATTTACCTAAACTTTTTAGACCTCTAATCTGTTTTACAAATTATGCTTACTGCAAATGAGGTACATGTTTCGGATATAAATTCAGAGTTTTATGGAACTCCAGCAAAAGAATTGATGGAAAACGCTGGAAAAGGTGTTTCAGATTACATAGTTAAAGAAGTTAAACCAAAAGAGAAAAATATTTTAATCCTCTGTGGAAAAGGAAATAATGGGGGAGATGGACTAGTTGCCTCAAGATATCTTTCTAAAAAATATAATGTAACTGTTTTTTTAATTGGAAAACCTAAAGAAATTCATTCAAAAATTGCAAAAGACAATTTTACAAAATTAAAAAAAACAAATGCAAAAATCTATGAAATAGACTCTTTAGAAAAAATTGATGAATTAATCGACAAAAATAATGTTATTATTGACTCTATGCTTGGCATTGGAATAAAAGGTGAATTAAGAGAGCCATATACATCAATTGTAAAAAAGATTAACAGCAAAAAAAATAAAATTATACTATCAGTTGATACCCCAACAGGTATTGGAACAAAACTAGCAATTAAACCAGATCATACCGTAACATTTCACGATATAAAAAAAGAAATGAACAAAAAAAATTGCGGCAATATTAAAATAGTTGACATAAAAATACCCGAAAAAGCAATAAAATATGTTGGCCCAGGTGAACTAAAAGTCTTTTATCCAAAACCAAAAAAAGAGTCACATAAAGGAAAGAATGGAAGAATCTTAGTTATAGGTGGAGGGCCTTTCTATGGTGCACCAGCTCTCTCAACCTTTGCAGCTATGAGAACCGGGGCAGATCTTGTTTTTATTTTAACACCAAAAAAAGTTGCAAAAGCAATTACTTCATATTCGCCTTTACTAATTAAACCGCAAAGACTTGCAGAAGAATTAGCTGAGTTTTCACCTAATCTAATTGTAAAAGATCTTTCAAATGAAGATATTCTTATTCCTAATGATCTAGAAATTGCTAAAAAATACATAGATAAAGTGGACACACTTATTATTGGTCCAGGTCTTGGAGACAATAAAAAAACGCAAAAAGCAGTTAGAGAAATAATCAAATTTTTTGTTAAATTAGATAAATCAATTGTAGTAGATGCTGATGCAATCAAAGTAGTTGGTAAATACTGTGACATAATTAAAAATTCTAAAACAGTTATTACTCCTCACACAGGTGAATTCAAAGAACTTACAGGTGTCAGTTTATCAAAAAATATCGATGAAAGAATTAAAGAAACAAAAAAATGGGCAGAAAAACTAGGAATAACAATCATACTCAAAGGTTTCATAGATATTATCAGCAATGAAAAAGAAGTAAAACTTAACGATGTACACAACGAAGCAATGACTGTGGGTGGAACAGGGGACGTCCTAGCGGGAATTACTGGAGCTTTATTATCAAAAGGTGTAAGACCATTTAATGCAGCTAGAATCGCAGTTTTTTTAAATGGATACGCTGGGAATCTTGCCTTTGAGAAAAAAACATATGGTCTAATTTCAACAGATTTAATAGAAGAAATTCCGAATGTTTTGAAAAAATACCTGTAATTGATAAAAATGAAACAAAACTCAGTTCAACCAATTCATAACGAACCAGCTCTTTTCATAGAAGACAAAAAAACACTTGTAATTAGTGATCTACATATTGGTATTGAAGAAGAACTAAAAGAATATGGTCTTCATAGCGGTTCGCAAAATAATAAATTAATTAAGAAGATAGATTCTATCTGTAAAAAATACAAGCCTAAAGATATTTTTTTACTAGGTGATGTAAAACATAATATCCCTTCCTCAACATACCAGGAAAGAAAGGATGTAAAAACGTTTCTTAAAAAAATAGAAAATTTTGGTCAAATTCATATAATCCCTGGAAACCATGACGGGAATATACATAAGTTAGTATCAGAAAATACAATTTTTCATCCATCAGATGGATTCACAGTTGACAACATAGGATTTATTCATGGCCACAGATGGCCAAAAAAAGAGATTATCGAATGTGAAAAAATTATCATGGGTCACACTCATCCAACGATAATGCTTACAGATAGAATGAAATTTAAAACTTACGAACCATGCTGGATTAAAACAAAACTAATAATTGAAAAAATTAATGAAAAATACGATACAACTAATAATCCAGAATTGTTAATCATTCCAGCTTTTAATCCTTTGTGTGGAGGGATAGCAATAAATAAAGAAGGAATAGTAGGGCCATTTGGAAAAATTACTGATATAAAAAATAGTAAAATATACTTACTTGACGGAACTTATCTAGGAAAAACAAATAGTATTTAGTTTGGAAAAATATGCCTACAAAAAATAGTATTGAAAAACAAATTACAGATTTTCTATCAAAAAATTCCAATTGTTGGTTTTTTAAAAAAGATCTTAAAAAAAATAGTTCTTATAATTCATTAGTTAACTTTCTTGATATTTTAGAAAAAGATACAATAGAACTTAAACCAGAGGAAGTATCATATAATCGAAGCATAAATCATTTTCTTTTGTATTACTCTTATTATCCTAAATTTCCATTTATATTTTCAAAAAATAATTCACTATTTTTTTCATCTTTTACAAATAGAAATTTTGATAAAATAGAGCTGTCAATTCCTCTATTTGAAGAAGCATCTGATTCACTAGAAGATCTCTTTAAATTTTTAAGAAATAAAGATTTTTCTAACATTCTAAAAAAACAGAATATCAAAGAAATCATTTTAAGAGATATAGATGATGATTTCATAAACGCTTTAAAAGAAAAGAAAATTTTTGAAATTAATTCTCTAAAAGAAATCAATTATTCAGTGTATAATGTTAATGAGACAATAGAGCTAAAAGGTTCAGATTTTTCAAATCTTAGATGGCATCTTAATAGTTTTAGAAAAGAAAAACATAAAATAGAAAAAATCCCTCTTAAAAAATCTATTACACCAGTAATTCATTTGATTGGTAAATGGCGAAAAAATGCAATCAACAAAAGAGATTTTTCATATATAAATATGAAATCAGATAAACTAGGTGCTAGATTTTTTGGAAAATATGATAAAAAATCTTATGAAAAAAACAATAAAATTGTTGATTTTTCAGATGTAGTTTCAAGTGTTTTAAAAGTCGATGGAAAAATAGCTTCATTTAATCTAGGTTTTCCACTTGGAATATATAAAAAACAAACTGTTTTTGCACATGCAATAGGAATATGTGATCTCTCAATTCCTCACCTGGCTGAATTTTCTCAGCATCTATTTTGGAAAAAAATTCAAAAATTAGGTTATAAATATGTAAATGATGGACCAACATGGAAAAAAGATCTTATGATATACAAAGACAAATTCAAACCCATCAATAAAAAAAGATTTTACTGGGCGACTTTAAAAATAAAATAATATGCAATAAAAAGTTAAGCTTAAATAAGCGATTTTTTATATGGTGGAATCAACAGATAAGATATTTGGACAGTGATAAATAATGGAATTAAACCTTAGTCAAAACATGAGAAAAATACTTACCTTATTCATATTAATAATTTTGCCAGTACTAATACTATTGATAATATTTGCTGTTGATTACAAACAGATGTGGTACTACTATGTCCTTATTGTCACATGGCTAGGGCTAGGTGTAATTTTCTACGGTTCAATGGAATAAAAACCTTTTAGAAAATACTAAAATACTACCTTTTATTAATAAAATAAAAAAATGTCAGTTTTTGAAACACTTGATCCCAAGATAAAAGAATTTCTTAAAAAAAATAAATTTATTGAGCCAACTGAAGCTCAAATCAAAGGGATACCTTATATTATTTCTAAAAAAAATGTTTTACTTATAGCTCCAACAGGCCTTGGTAAAACTGAAGCAGCTCTTTTTCCTGTTTTACATAATTTTTTGAAAATCAAAGGAAAAAAACAAAATGAAAATAAAAAAGGCATTTCAATCCTATATATCACTCCTTTAAGAGCGCTAAATAGAGACATGCTTAAAAGAACAATTGAACTAGGTAAACACATTGGTATAAACATATCTGTTAGACATGGAGATACTACTAGAAAAGAAAGGGCTAGACAATCGAGAAATCCGCCGGATATGCTTATTACAACCCCTGAAACTTTTCAAATAATGTATACAGGTAAAAGACTTAGAGAACATCTTAAAAAAATTAAATTTGTTGTAGTTGATGAGATCCATGAACTAGCAGGTGATGAAAGAGGAAGTCAGCTTTCTGTTGCACTTGAAAGATTAGAAGAGCTTACAAAAGAAAGGAACCATAGTTTTCAAAGAATTGGTCTCTCTGCTACAGTTGGAACGCCTAAAGAAGTAGCAAGATTCTTGGGAGGAAATATAGATAATAGTAATAGATCTGTAAAAATTATTGAAGTAGATGTAACTAAACTAATTGATATAAAGGTTGAATACCCAAAGATAAAAAAAACAGATCATAAAAACGCAAAAAAACTCTACATTGAACCAATATCTTTTGCATGTTTAAGAAGAAGTAAAGAACTAATTGATAAACATGTATCAACTCTTTTATTCATAAATACACGTGATGGGGCTGAAATTCTTTCATCAAGACTTAATATGTGGAAAGAAAATCAAAAAATAGGAGTCCATCATGGATCATTATCAAAACTAGCAAGAGTAGAATCTGAAGATGAATTTAAAAATGGAAATCTTAAATCTTTGATTTGTACTTCTTCACTAGAATTAGGAATTGATGTTGGAAATACTGATTTTGTAATTCAATATAATTCACCTAGAGAAGTAAAAAGAATAATTCAGAGAGTCGGCCGGTCAGGCCACAGGGTTGGAAAAACATCCAAAGGTGTGATTATTACTTCTCACCCGGAGGATTTTGCTGAAAGCATGGTTATTGCAAAAAAAGCAATAAACGGTGAAATAGAGGAATTAAGAGTTAGAAAAAATCCTTTATCAGTTCTAACAAACCAAATCATATCTATAGCTTTAGAATATGGAAAAATAAGCCCTGATAAAATATATGAAATTGTTAAAAGATCATATCCGTTTTCAAACTTAAAAAAAGAAATATTTGAAAAAATAATTATACAACTCGGGAAACAAAGAAGCATTTGGATTGATGATGGTGGTTTTATTACAAAAAGAAGATTTTCACGAAACTACTTTTTAGAGAATATTTCTATGATTCCTGATGAAAAAACATTTGCTGTTGTTGATATCAGCACTAGAAGAAAAATAGGAAAACTTGATGAAAGTTTTGTTTTGAATTCTGGCTTTGAAGAAACAAGTTTTATACTGCGTGGTAGACCCTGGAATATCGTTAAAATAGAAGAAGATGAAATCCTTGTATCTCAGTCAAAAGACATAGGTAATATTCCTTCATGGTCCGGTGAAGATATACCTGTTCCTTTTGAAGTTGCAAAAAGTGTTGGAAGGCTAAGAAGAAAACAAAGTGAAAATTTTATTAAAAAAAACTTCAAAGTAAACAAATATTCAACAACTAAATTTATAAAATACATTGAAAAACAAAAAAAACAAGGTTTTGTAATTCCATCGGATAAAACAATAACTATTGAAGTCGAAGACAAAACAATAATAATAAATTCATGCTTTGGCACAAAAGTAAATGAAACACTTGGGAGACTTATTTCAGCTTTAATTGTTCAAAGAATAGGTGAAAGTGTTGGGATAAATAGTGATTCTTATAGAATAAATTTAGAACTACCTGGAAGAATTGACCCAAAAAAAATAAGAGATTTAATTCTAACAATTAAACCAGAATCATTATATTACCTTTTAAATCGGATACTAAGAAATTCGAATTATATTAGATGGCAAATGGTGCATGTTGCAAGAAAATTTGGTGCAATAAAAAAAGATTTTGACTACAAAAGAGTTGGTTCAAAAAAAATATTTAATTTATTTGATAACACCCTTATTCAAGACGAAGCAGTTGATAAAATAATCTTTGAAAAAATGGATATTGAGAATACAGAGAAATTACTAAAAAAAATACAAAACAGAGATATCAAAATAAAGATACAAAGATTATCTCCTATCTCAATTGCTTCTTATGAAACAATTAAAGGCCTGATGGTTCCAAAAAGAGCAGATAGATCAATTCTACTTGCTCTTAAAAAAAGACTTGATGATGCAAATATTACTCTTACTTGTACAAACTGCGGTTATATGAAAGATACAGTTGTTAGAAGAGTTGATAAAAACCCGAAATGTCCTAAATGTGGAGCTATTAAGATTACTGTTTTAAGAAGATATAATAAAGACAAAGCAAAAATTCTTAAAAAAAAGCCTAAGAAAAAAACAGAAAAAAAAGAACTAAGACGATTACATAAAAATGCCAGCCTTGTTTTAAGTTATGGAAAACCTGCGATAATGGCATTGTCCGCTAGAGGAATAGGCCCTGATACAGCAGCTAGGATTCTTAGAAAATATAATTCAACTTCACTTTTAGAATCTGAAGATGAACAGATAAAATTTTTAAAAGATATCTTAAAATCAGAACTAACATATGCTCGAACCCGCGGTTTCTGGGATAACTAAATACGAAGTTATAAAAACCTAGTTTTTATTTTTTGTTTAAAAAAAGATTTTAGAGTGTGGTGAATGGCTCAGATAGAAAATGTTGAAATTCTTGGTACAATTCTTAAATCCACATTAGGAGTTATTAGCCGTAGGACTTCTGAGCCATATGCAAATATGATTCTTGAGAAGGTTTTAGCTGATTTAGGGGATAAATATGATTTTTTAAAAAAGGTTAAGATTGAAAAAGACAGGTTTAATGAAACCATTGATGTTATTGATTTAGATTATGAAATTAATGATGTAAGTATTGATATGGTAGCTAGCGCCATCAGAGATTTCATGATACGTATTGCAAATCTAATGGGCAAAGATGCTGGTTTTTATTTTATAAAGGAAATCAAGGAAGATATTCCTTATGAATATGAAAATAAAATTAAAGAAATAGGTGTTGATTTAGAGTTAATCCAATCTGAGTTTATAACTGAAGTAAAAACTTCTTTTAAAACAGGTACTAATAATTCTGAAATCCTTAAACACGTATTTACTGTTTTATATGAAATAATTGAAAAAGAATCTGGAAGAAAATCTGCATATGAAATTTTAAATGATTTAATTATAAGGCTGAGTACTCAATATGAAGCTTTAAATTATGTTAAAGTAAATGATGTAATTTCAATTCAAAATGTTGATATTATTAGTGTTGAAAAAGAGATTAATTCTATTGATAAAGAAGAAATCGGTGCTACTATCCAAAAGATAGTACAAGAAGTTCTTTTAAACTATGATGAAAAAGAGACCTTTCTTATAATGGAAAAAATTAGAAACCAGATTAGTGCTGAGTATTGTCAGAAACTCAAAGAAATTGGCGTTAATTTTGATGCAATAAAACTAAAACATACTCTTTTAATCAAAAAAGTGCTCAGAAATCTTCTTGATATATTAAGTGAATCAAGCACAAAGAGTTATGCAATTTTAGTCTTAAATAACATAATGAAAAAATTTAGTGAAAAATTTGATTTTTTGAATCTTATAAAGATTAATTCTCTTCAATTATCTGAAGGAATTGATGCAATAGAAGTTTCAAGTGAAATAAATTCTATAAGCCCAATTGAGATTGGAAGAGCTATCCAGAAAATAATGGAAAATGTTTCAACTTCTTTAGGTGAAGAAGCCGGTAGTGATTTCTTAGATATGTTTAAAAAGAGAATGGGAAAAGCATATATTTTAAGGATGGAAGAAATTGGTGTAAACCTTCATATGATTGAACTGAGAAGAAATTTATTATAAAATTATTATAATTAATTTTAATCGTTAAAAAACGAAATTTTAATCGACAATTTTATATATATGACGTGTTTTTGTGGTAAAATGGTAATTAACAATGAATAATATTGGCATAATAAGTTATGGTTCATATATTCCAAGATTTAGAATAAAAGCTGAAGAAATTGCAAAAGTATGGGGAAAAGATGGAAAAACCATCTCGAAGGGTCTTGGGATAAACGAAAAAACAGTACCAGGAATCGATCAAGACACAGCAACAATCAGTGTAGAAGCCGCACGAAACGCATTAAAAAGATGCAGCATAAATCCACAAGATATAGGAGCAATATATATCGGAAGTGAATCACACCCCTATGCAGTAAAACCAACTGGAACTATAGTTGGAGAAGCAATAGGTGCAACTCCAGATCTTATGGCAGCTGATTATGAGTTTGCCTGCAAGGCAGGTACTGCTGGAATACAGTCCTGTACAGCGCTTGTTAAAGCAGATATGATAAAATATGGTATAGCAATAGGTGCAGATACATCACAAGCAGCACCAGGCGATGCACTCGAATTTTCAGCATCTGCTGGAGGTGGTGCTTTTATTATTGGAAAAAAAGATCCAATAGCTACTATTAATGAAACACTATCTTATACAACTGATACACCTGATTTTTGGAGAAGAGCAGAAAGAAAATATCCCTCACATGGCGGAAGATTTACTGGTGGTCCTGCTTATTTCAAACATATCACAAACGCAGCAAAAAACCTAATGGAAAAAATAGGAACTAAACCTGAAGACTATGATTACGCAATATTCCATCAACCAAATGGTAAATTCCCAATGAAAGTAGCTAAAATCCTTGGGTTTAGCACGGATCAAATAAAACAGGGGCTAATGGTTCCAAACATAGGAAACACATATTCTGGAGCTACAATGCTTGGACTTTCATCTGTTCTTGATGTAGCAAAATCAGGTGATAGATTATTTTTAACAAGCTACGGATCAGGTGCAGGAAGTGACTCATTTGATATGACCGTAACAGACAACATTAAAAAACTAAAAAGAGAAAATGCACCTTTTGTATCACAGATGGTTGAAGATAAAGAATATGTTGACTATGGAACATATGCAAAACTAACTGACTTATTATATTGGGAGTGATAAAAAATGAGAGATGTAGCAGTAATTGGTGTTGGACTTACAAAGTTTGGAGAACTATGGGATAAATCATTTCGTGATCTTATTGCTGAGGCAGGATCAAAAGCAATACTTGATGCTGGAATCGGTGGAAAAGATATAGATGCAATGTATATCGGTTCAATGAGCTCAGGTAGATTTGTAGGCCAAGAACATGTAGGGGCTTTAGTTGCAGATGCATCAGGTTTTTCACATATGCATATTCCATCAACACGTGTTGAAGGAGCATGTGCATCAGGAGGCCTAGCGGTAAGACAAGGTTATCTATCTATTTTATCTGAAATAAATGATGTTGTAATAATCGGCGGAATTGAAAAAATGAATGATGTAGGGGGAACCTCAGCAACTGAAACATTAGCAACAGCAGCAGATCAAGAATGGGAAGCGTTTTTTGGTGCAACATTTCCAGCATTATACGCAATGATTGCAAAAAGACACATGCATGAATATGGTACAACAAAAGAAGACCTAGCTAAAGTAGCAGTTAAAAATCATGAAAACGGTGCAAACAATCCATATGCCCAATTTCAAAGAAAAATAACACTTGACAAAGCAATGAACTCAACAACTGTCGCTGAACCCCTTGGTCTACTCGACTGTTCACCAGTAACAGACGGTAGTGCCGCAATAGTTTTATGTTCGCTTGACAAAGCAAAAGAATTTACAGATAAACCTGTTAAAATCATTGGATCAGGACAAGGTTCAGACACATTATCACTACATGGACGAAGAGATATATGCACACTTGATGCAACAGTTCATGCAGCTAAAATGGCATACAAACAAGCAAATATCAAACCAACAGATTTAGATCTAGCTGAAGTACATGATTGTTTTACAATAGCTGAGATCTGTGCGATAGAAGACCTTGGTTTTGTAGAAAAAGGTAAAGGTGGAAAAGCAGTTGATAATAAGATTACAACAATTGATGGGTCTTTACCAGTTAACACCAGCGGTGGACTAAAATCAAAAGGCCATCCAGTAGGTGCAACTGGAGTTGCTCAAATAGTTGAAATAGTAAATCAACTAAGAGGAGATGCAGGTAAAAGACAAGTAAAAGATGCAAAAATGGGTCTTACACATAATGTCGGTGGATCAGGTGCGACATGTGTTGTAAATATTTTGGAGGGATTGTAAAATGAAATCAGATGTTGCAAGATTTTGGAGAGAGATACCTCAGAGATATAACCTTATAGGAAATAAATGTGAAAGCTGTGAAAGAGTATATTTCCCACCAAGAAAACCATGTCCATATTGCAGAAGAAAAAGTATGGGAAAAATGAAAGACCTAAAACTAGACGGGAAGGGAAAAATAATATCCTACTCAATAATTCATGTAGGCCCACAAGCTTTTGAAGAACAAGTCCCATACCCTATTGCAATCGTCGAACTTGATGAAGGACCAAGGATTACAACACAAATTGTCGATTGCGATATAAAAGATGTAAAAATAGGTATGAAAGTAGAAAGCACCTTTAGAAGAATTCAGGAAGATGGATACACAGGTGCTATATACTACGGATATAAATTTAAACCTGTGAGGAAGAAAAAATGAATATAAAAGAGGCACTCTCTGAAAAAATAGCAGGTGAAATAACTCTAAGCCCTACACCAGGTAAAACCATCCGAAAATGGAGAAGTATTTTTAATATAAGCCAGACTGACCTAGCTAAATACCTCAGTTTGTCACCAAGTGTTGTATCTGATTATGAATCAGGTAGGAGAAAATCACCAGGTATTCAAACAGTCAAAAAAATAATAAATGCTCTTCTTGAAATAGATATTGAACGCGGTGGAAAAGTACTACATCAATATGATTCAATGATAGAAACCCAAGAAGGAATACTAGAGATAAAAGAATATCCAATGTCAATAAATGTCGGAAAATTCATAAGACGTATCGATGGAAATATTCTCACAAAAAGTAAAATCGGCCTTAAAAAAAATATAAAAGGATTCACTCTTGTTGATAGTGTTAAAACAATTGAGACCATAAACTCAGGTGACTACAGCCAACTATACGGCTGGAGTACAGAAAGAGCGATAATTTTTACAGGCATCAGATATGGTAGAAGCCCGATGATTGCTATAAGAGTACATCCAGTTAAACCTACCGCAGTGATATATCATAGACCGGGGTCAGTAGATTCACTTGCAATTAAACTAGCTGATAGAGAAAACATTCCACTTGTAACTACAAGTATTTCTTTTGATGAACTTAAAAAAAGGCTTCTACATATGGGAGAAAAAAAATAAAATGGAAATGATGGGTTTATGCTCCGTATGTAAAAGACCAGGTGCTATGCATACATGCTGTTTATGTGGAAGAAATGTATGTAAAAATTGTTTTGATCAAAATAATAATGTCTGTGTTGAGTGTAAAAAAGGCACTTTTTAAAACATCAAAAAATCTTTAATTAAAGAGAAATTGATAAATAAGGTGTTTTTTATTTCAATCCCAATTATTAGGGAGGAAAAAAATATATGACAGTTAAATGTAGTAAATGTGGAGCAGATATACCAGATACTGCTGCTTTTTGTCCAAGCTGCGGGGCACCAAAACCAAGTCAACCAGCACCTCAACCACCTACTTCTCGACCACCACAACAACAGAGTTATCCAAGTGGAGGGCAATCGAAGAGTAGCGGTCTAGAAGGCTTTGTAAAAACAATTTTTTCAAAGATGTTTATAATGCTTGGTGTATGTATCGGTATTTTAATTGCATGGATTGGAAGTATTATAAATCTATTTGCAGCACAATATGGAAATGTCGGTAGTTTTCTAAGCGGATTTGGATTTCTTGGAGCGGGACTAATGATGTTTGGCGGAGGATTTCTAAACCATAAAATAGATAAATATATCAGACTAGGTTTGGTCTTAATAGGTGGATATATAATAATTACCGCTGTATTTTCATCTGGTACTGGTGCAGTCAACTTAAACACGGGCGGCCTTTTTTGAATATAGACTAAAAATCATTTAGTTTTAAAATAATCAACACTTTTTTTTTTAAAAATATTTAACTTAACAATTTTTTTTTAAAAATTATACTTAAATTAAAAAGGGGCCCCGCGGCGGGTTTTGACCCCGCCACAGAGGATCCACAGTCCCATATGTTGCCAGGCTACACTACGCGGGCCATATACACATATCTAAAATTTTTAGATTTTTGGAGAAGGGCAATATTTATAGATGTATTTAAAATATGTGCATTTAAAATTACTTTAATTAATTGTTTTTCTTTGATTTGCAGGGGTAGCCAAGCTTGGCCAACGGCGCAAGGTTCAGGGCCTTGTCCTGCAGAGGTCCAAGGGTTCAAATCCCTTCCCCTGCATAAATTTTCAATTACATGCTCTCATTATTAGTAGATTACTTCGTAGTCAAGTATTTCTATATATTCAAGTTTATAGTCTCCTCTTGATAGTATAATTAGTCCTGTGATTCTCAATGTTTTATTGATTAAACTATCGTCTAGACAACTACACATAGTTATTTTGGTATCTTTATTTTCTTCTATAATATAACAACCTAAATACTGCCCTATTAATTCTATTTTCTCAATATCTTGAAGAAATTTAGGTTCTATTAAAGGAAAGAAATCCTTATTGTTGCCACCATCTATGCTATAATTTGTATCGCCTATACCATCACTATCGTTATCAAAACCAATAAAATCACCCCAAAAGTTTCCCTCCTCCAATGTTATGTTGTACCAAAAATTATTGCATTCATCAGAACAATTCCATAAATTGTTAATTAAGTTGTTGTGATAAATGATATTGTTGTTGCTAGAACTATAAATATGTATTCCATTTCCGTTATTTGAGAGGAGGTTATTTCTATAAATTGTATTATTTTTGCTAGAATGAAGACTTATTCCATACCCATTATTATTAATTTTATTATCGCATATTGAATTATTATTGCTTAAATACAAAAGGGATATACCATCATTATTGTTTGTTATGTTGTTCTCTGAAATTACATTATTACTCGAACCATCAAGATTTATACCACTATCTTCTTCATTAGAGCCTATGTTATTATTTTCAATTATATTATATTCGCAATTATTTAAAGATAGACCATAATAATCATTATTAGAAATATAATTATTAGAAATTTTATTATTGTCTGAATCATCAAAGTATATACCATAATTGTTTTTGATAATTTTGTTTTCATTAATTATATTGTTTTTAGATTGACTTATATATATACCAAGATGGTTATCAAAAATATTGTTATGTTTTAATATATTGTGGTAAGATTCATAAAAAATTGACACACTATTTTTTTCGTTATTAAAAATATTGTTATTAAAAAGCGTGTTATTACAGGCATCATAAAAATTAATAGCATCTTTATTATTGGTAAAATTGTTATTTGATATGTTGTTATTATTACTAGATGAAGATAATCCTCCAAGAGATATACCAATATTACTCGAATTTATTATATTATTTATAATTTTATTATAATCTGACCCCAATTTGATTCCTGCATCTAAGAAAATTTCTCCGCTATTATTTATTGTAAAACTTGTTATATTAACAAAATCACTGGAAACGTAGATAACATTTCCGGTTCCATTGCCGTTGATAATTGTATTCTCCCTTTTTTCTCCAATTAATGTTATTGATTTATTTATGATGATATTTTCATTATAAATTCCACTAAATACAAAAATTAAGTCATTATTTTTTGCTTCATTAATTGCTGATTGAATACTATAAAACTCACCTTGTCCGTCATCATCAACATAAATGTCAAATTTTTTAACAGAGGTTTTTTCTTTTTCCGTTTCTTTAATGCACCCACTTAATATTGTTATAAATAAAAAAATCAAAATAATAAAACTCAATATTTTATTCATCCCTATCTCCTCAAAAACATAAAATAATCTGTTTCTTTATAAACTTGTCTTATTTTATGTCCAACAGGAGAAATACATAATTTTTTGCCATTAAAATGCTGATTGGCAGTAGGACTCTTTTTTTCTATAATATATACTCTAAAAAAAACTATAGTGCTTATTGCCAATATAAGCACTATAAAAAAAGATT
>CAZFFN010000130.1:0-3102 GCA_964518165.1 uncultured Thermoplasmatales archaeon | reverse complement strand
GAAACTCACATTTTATCCCAAATTCCATTCATACATTACCATCAAAAGATATAATCCAAAAGATCCAGTTTCAGTTAATCCCTATTATGGACAATGATTAATTGAGGCTGACTAACAATTAACTTGCAAGACAAACGGATACATAAAAAGCATTTTTCTTAATCAAACTCTATGATTTCTATGCAGGGAATTTGTTTTAAGCGATCTGATTTTTCGATTCATCGGTTATTGGTCAACCTCAATTAAGTAAAATTCTCACTTCATCTATCTTTTAATAACTTTTTTATTACAGCCACAACTCTTTCTGAGGCTTTTCCATCAACGGTTCCATGAAGTTTTAATAATATTTTTTCTTGTTCTTCCTTAAACCTATTTAGTTTCAAACATATTTTTAGAGCGTCAAAAAACTCCGCCTCTGTAGCAACTTTCTCTCCAGGCCTCATATCAGTAGGAACAACTCTCATTCCATCTTCCTTACCTATTGCAAGTTCCATGTTCACATCCATATATATTATCGCACGTTTAGCAACTAAAAAATCAGTGGCTATGGATGACCAATCAGTAATAAGAATGTCTGTTATGGATAATATTTTCATTGTATCTGGTTCATCATTCATATTCATCTGACGTACGTTTGAATAATTTCTTATAATTGCTGACAATTTTCTTTTATTTACTTTTGAATAAGGATGTAATCTTATTATCAAAAAACAATTTTTCTTTTTACAAAATTCACATAATCTTTTAAAACCTTCATATTTTTCCCAAGGATAAATGCCTGTCCCAAATGTAGGAGCATATAAAATAACTTTGTTTTTTACTGAAATATTCCACTCTTTTAAAGTATCTCTTCTATAATCAATATATTTTAGGAGTCTGTCGAGTCTTGGATAACCCGTAGCATAAATTTTCTCCAGGGGAACATTCCAAACTTCTGCGCGTCTTTTTTTAATCCATTCAGAAGATGTACATAGCACATCATAATTTGAAAAAAGTTTTGAGATATTTTGTCCCTTTCTTGCTTTATAACCTATTCCATGCCAGATCATAATTGTTTTATAATTCTTATGCGGTATCAAAGGAATCCTCTGAAAACTATTATGAGCAACTACCCATACATCGGTTCTTAAAAACATAGGGATTCCACAGATTCCATTTTTAAAATAAGCTAAACCACCATTTTTTTTAACATCTTTATATGTTTTCCAGTTTTTCACAAACCAAAAACACTTATATTTATCAGGAAACTCTTTCATATATTCATAAACAGCTCTAGGATTACCATTGTAATATAGGTTATTAAACCCAACTACTATTTTGGAATCACTTTCTTTTTCTTTTTTTATTTTTTCTTTTAGAAATAAATATAAAATATGTGAAAAAATACTTTGAATGAATCCTAGAAACTTTTCTTTTAGTACATAAATTTTTTTTATAATTTTCATTGTTTTCACCCTAAAGTCCCAGATTCTTGGTAATAGGTATCTCTAACAGATCGATGACCTTCTTTGTTTGCTTTGTTACTTCAGCGAGATGGTCCTTTCCATCTATTTCAACAACACATACCTTTGAAAGATATGTTAACACATCCTGTACACTATATCTATTCAATAGATTCTTCCGCTTCAAATGATCAGCTGATATTTTTCTCTACAGGGAAGTGTAAATATCTTGTTTTGGCAAGAAAAACCACTTCAGATTTACTAATTTTCTCGTTGTATATAAAGTATGAAACTGTTGGTGAATTTTAAACAGTGCACATCCTTTTTATAGGACATGCACATAACTTTCATAATTTATCTTCTCCATGTTAATATGTTCTTTTTTAAAATTCAAGAACGATAATGTTCCACCATTAACAACATATTTTTTATACCATGATAATAGAAGATCATCTTTATTTCTAGTTCCAAAAATTATTTTAGCATTTGGAAAAATTTTTTTTATTTTTTCATATCTTCTATCCCCTCTTTCAAACATTTGACAATAGATGTTTTCATTTGTAAAAAGATTAATTTTATCGTTTTTACTAAAATTATTTATTTCTTTACGAATAAATTTATTACTAAAAGACTCGACATCCCCTAATAATTTTGATATTTCCGCCATCGGCAACACATCATGCAATATTCCGTCATATCTATAAAAGTTAACAATATTAATTTCTTTGATATTTGGAAAAATATTGTATTGAAGGAAGGTAGTTCCTGTACGTTGTATGCCGATATGTAAGATTATATTCATTTTATACCACAAAATTTTAGCCTTCATAATTTTTATCTGGTTAAAATATTAACTATAACGACGATTCTTTATCTTTTTGTCTGCTTAACATATAGCATATTCTCAATGTTTTTAAAGTTTTTCGATGGATTCTCTATTTTTTTTCGCAATTTCAAGTTGCTTATTTTTGTCTTTTAATAACTTAATAATAACTCTTGCAAGGTCATTATGGTTTCCAGGTTGATATGTTTCTCCAAAATACCATTTAGGTTTGATGTGAATAGTAGGTCTATCAGCTATTACAGTTGGTGTTTCACTTGCCATAGCTTCTAATAATGCCTGTCCGAAAGCATGACCACCTTTATTGTCTGTAGGATAAAATGTATCAACAAATAATGTACAACTTGCAATGGCCTTTTTAAAATCCTCCTGATTCAAAACGCCAGTAATCAAAAGATTTTTTTTTGGAATTTTTGAAAGCATTTCTGCATTTATTGTTCTTAAAATAAATTTTGCGTCTATTTTTGCCAAAATTAGCGGTATTGCGTCTATTAGAGTCTTTAGTTTATATTTTGGTCCTTCACGTCGGGAACACAATATCGATGGAGAGTTAAATGCCCAATTAGGATCTTTGTTTTTTTTAGAAAATATGTTAGTATCTACTCCCCATGGTTGAATAAATATATTGTTGTGGTGACATATCTCTTTGACTCTTTTCGCCATTAAACTGTCTTGAACGTGAATAATGTCAGCTTTTTTCAAAGTATATTTAGTTATTTTGAACTTGCTCAATAACGTAGGGGAATCTAACATATTTTTTTGAAAATATCGTAAAATTCCTGTAGTTGATTTGTATATATCTTCAATTGATTTGGGATG
>CAZFFN010000129.1:0-2341 GCA_964518165.1 uncultured Thermoplasmatales archaeon | reverse complement strand
GCCAACATAGCCTAAACCAATAATGCCAATTTTTACCGTTTTATCTTTTATTTTATTTAATAGAATTGCATTCATTTGTTCACCATAACTAAATTCTTGTAAACGTTCAACAATTTTTTTTCCTGATTTCCCCAATTGTATTTATGTATTGCGGCTTGCAACCCATTTTTCCCAAGTTTTTCCCGTAACTCGGGACTGTCTCTTAATTTGATAATTGCTTTTCTTAAATCATCCTCAGAATACTCAATTACCAGCCCGCAATCATATTGTTTTGTTATTTCCCCACTTCGTGTCCCTTTGGTACAAATAATCGGTCGGCCACAAACCATTGCTTCAAACTGTTTATTTGCTGTTGCAATTTTATTATTGAAATTGGATGGATCGATCATACACACAATAACATCAGATTGCATAGTCTTAGGAATCACATCCTCCGGAGAAACTTTTCCAATAAAATCAACATTTTTAAAAGAATCACATGTTGACTTCACCTTATCTAGATATTCTTTTTTCCCCCCTCCTGCTATAATGCATCTTACATTTTCTATTCCACCTGTAACTTCAGCTAATTCAACCAAAAAACGTGGGGGAGAAATCGTTCCAATATAAAGCAATGTAAAAACCGAATTATGAGATGCTTTGTAATCAGTCATTTGCAATGGTTTACAGTTAAGAATTGAAACCATTTTCTTATCTGTGAATAAATTAAAATAATCCTTATATGAATCCTCAGCTAATATTAAAGCATCAATCCAATGAATAATATTTTTTTCTAATCCAACATAATATTTCCACCAAAACAAATCCTTCTTAACCATAAAACCCCATATCTCATGGGCATCATACACAAGTTTTACATCAAATTTTTTCTTCAGTTTTACACCAATCGGAAGAGATGAAAGATCATGACAGTGAATTACGTCGAAAAGAGTTTCTTCAAACAATTTTACTGCATCCTTACATCCTTTCCTCCACCACCAATGCAAGCAAAAAATATCATAAGGTAAAAAATCCATGAATCCCGAATTATAACTTCTCACAATACTTATTCCATCTTTTGTTTCTTTTTCAGGATGTTTTCCAGTTTTATCCCAGGCGAGAATCGTAACGTTATGGCCTGCATCTACTAAGGATTTAGCTTCATTATACACTCGATGATCATGAGTGAAAGGATTTGCAAGTGTCATTAAAATATTCATGATAAATTATCCTAAATTGTGCAACATTATAAAATGATATTGTTCTACATCAAAATAGACTAAATTTCTTTTATTGAATGGAAAAAATGATTACTAATTTTGATTTTGGTTATACTTATCTATCTATTCCTCTTTAAGTAATGTCTTTTTTTTTATATCTCTTCTTTATCTAAACAAAAACCAGAAACAAACATTTTTTCATTCTGAAATAATTCTAATAATAAAAAACCAACGTATCCTAATCCAATAATACCAATGTTCACCGTTTTATCTTTTATCTTATCCAAAAGAGATGTATTCATCAGTTCACCTTTTCATACATGTTTAATAATTTTCTTTCTTCATTTTCCCAATTGTATTTAGTTATTGCGGCTTGCAATGCATTTTTCCCAAGTTTTTCTCGTAAATTTGGGTCATCTCTTAACTGAATAATTGCTTTTTTTAACGCATCCTTTGTATACTCAATTACCAGCCCGCAATCATATTGTTTTGTTATTTCTCCACTTCGTGTCCCTTTGGTACAAATAATCGGTCGACCACAAACCATGGCTTCAAACTGTTTATTAGCGGTAGCAATCCTATTATTAATATCGACTGGATTGATCATACACACAACAACATCTGCATCAAGCGTTCGAGGCAAAACCTCACTATATGGAATACTTCCTAAAAACGTAATATTTGAATATTTTCCACTAATCTTCTGCACTTCATCATACATATTTTCTTTTTTACCTGCAATGATTAAACGAACGCCATTGATATTTCCAATAACATGCATTAAATCAGGAAAAAAACGAGATTTATTTAACACACCAATATAGATTAATGTAAAAACATCGTTTTCAGATGTTGTATATTCATCAATGACAAGATCTTTACAATTCAAAACCGTAGTCATTTCTGTGTTCATAATTTTTTTAAAATGATTTAGATAAGTACTTTCGGCTACAATAAGGCAATCAACAAATTTCACAATCTTTTTTTCTAACCAGAAAGCCAATGAAGCAACTATTTTAGGCATGTCCCGTAATACCATATAACCAAAGATCTCATGAGCATCATACACTAGTTTTATATCAAGTTTCTTTTTTAAAAGTACCCCTGCAACTAACGTATCAAGATCATGACAGTGAACGACG
>CAZFFN010000128.1:0-4570 GCA_964518165.1 uncultured Thermoplasmatales archaeon | reverse complement strand
TCCATTGACACGCTTCACCCCTCATAGCGGATATCTATATAGCGACTCAATAAGCTACGGTGAAAGAATAGCAATGGAGATAAAAAAAGCAGCAGAACAGAATAAACTCAGAGAAATTGTAACATAATCTAACATTTCGTCAATTTCTATCAATATTCTAATTTTTTTGTTATTATAAAAACATAATTCTTTTAAACAAAATATTATTATTTTTTCTAAGGGGGACTAAAAAATGAATAAATATAGAAAAATAATAGTATTTTTAACTATTTGTTTATTGTTTTTTTCAGCAACAATAACATCTGCAAATTTAATAAATAAAGATAAAGAAACTAATATTGAAAAAATAGAAACAAACAAAGAAGAGGTCATTGCGGATTGGACTTTAATCCATTATCTATGTCTTGATAATCATCATGAATCATATGAATTGGAACAAAAAATGAATGATTTCAAAGAAATAGGATCAAATGATGATTTTAATCTTATAGTTGCAGAAGATGGAGTAGAAACTGGCGATTCAGCTATTTTTTATGTAGAAAAAAACAATGCTGTTAACATAAGTACTGAATTTAATTGGCCAAAAGAAGTAGACATGGGAAGTCCATATACAGTCAAATCATTAATTGAAAATGTTAAAGAAAACTATCCTTCAAAACACTATGGTATAATATTTTACACCGATTACGGAAGTGGATGGCAAGGAGTCTGTAGAGATACAAACAATGGAAAAGACAATGGCCTGCCGCTTATGACCATACCCGAGTTAGCAAATGTGTTTAAAGAAATATCAAATGAGGGGTTTGACCCATTTGATCTAGTTGTAATAAGAACATGTATATCTGGTTCACTTGAAACAGCTTATGAACTCTATCCATATGTTAAATATGTAGTATTTTCACAAGAACATATGCTAGAACCACTTGATAAAGGCCCTGAATATATTTTCCAATACAAAAAAAGTACATGGTATTTAAAAAACAATACAAATACAACACCCGAAAAATTTGCAGAAAAAATGGTTGAGTTCTATAATCCTACTGATTTTCCTTTATGGGTACTATACACTTATGAAATAATATACAAAAAAGGCGAAATGTCTCCATTCTTAAAACTATTATCAAACATAATTACAAAATTTTTAAACAATCTAAAAAACCCTGACTACCATGTAACAAGTCTACACACTACTCTTTCAGCTATAGAACTAAGTAAATTAAGTAATCTAAAAGAATCTTTAAACAGTTTAACAGAAAAACTAATTCTACACTCTGAAGAACCAGAAATAATAAACGCTTTAGAAAACGCTAGAAAAAATGTACGGTCATATGGACATTTTTATCCAAAAACACCGGACACATCATCAATAGCAATGATTTTTTTATTAAACAAAATAACATTTGGATCCTATATAGACCTCTACAACTTTATTGAACTTTTAAAAGAATCAATTGATAATCAAGAAATCAAAAACTTATGTAAAAACGTAATGACAGATATAAACAACTCAGTTGTTAAAAACACATGTATGGAAAATGATGAATCACATGGTTATTCAATATATTTCCCAGAAGAAAAAGAACTATACAATAGATATATTTGGAATAATGAATTCGATCCTAACTATGAAGGATTAAGATTTTCAAAAGAAACACACTGGGATGAATTTCTAAAAACATATCTAAAAATCTAAACCTTTATTTTTTACAATCAATTATTCTTTTTTCAGTAACAATTAAATCCATATATACATCATGTTCATCCATAGGAATATTATCAAATATTTGAAACTCAAAACAAAGACCAATCTTAAAAATATCCTTTGATTCACTCAATAAACGATCATAATAACCTTTTCCATGACCCAAACGGCCACCATGTTCATCAAAAGCAACACCTGGAACTATAATCAAATCTATAGCTTGAATTTTAGTCTCTCGGATTTTTTCAATACTAGGTTCTAATATATTATATGACCCTATACAGAGTTCTTCCCAGCTTTTTAAATGAGATAGAGTTAAAGTATGATTTTCTTTATTACTCAAAGGTACAATTATATTTTTTTTATAGAAAAGTTCACATATCATATCATGTGTAAAAACTTCACCGTTGTAAGAAACATAGAAAAGAATTGTTTCAGCATCTTTGAATTCTTTTAAATTAAACAGTTTTTCTTTTATTTCTTTGCTTTTTTTTATGTTTTCTTCTTTACTATGTTTTGTTCTTTTTTCTTCTCTCTTTATTTTAGTTTCTTTTCTAAGTTTTTCTTTCATTTACAACTAATCATATAATCCGTTAACTTATCTATCTTTTCAAAAACAATATGTGTAAACCAAAAGTTATATAAAATATAATATATATCAATTTAAATAAAAAGAGAGTGAGTTGACCAAAAATATGAATAAAGAAATATTTTTTTCAAGCTTGGTGTTTTTATTGATTTTTATGATGCTGGCCCCAACAGTTGCACCCCAAAATCCTGTATCAAACGAAAATACTAATAATAAAATTCCAACGGACGAAACAAAACCTATTCTACCTGTAAGAGGAATTGTAATGCCATTTAATAAAAAGGTTGAAAAAATTGATGGCGAAGAATATACTTTTTATCGACCCATTCATCTTTGGTGGCCTTTTTCTAAAGTTTATACCTATTCGGACAATGTAGAAATTGGTTTTAAAAAAGGTCAATTAAAACCAGTACTTGAAAAATTTGGACCAATAATTTTTGGTCAAATAACAGAAGATCCCTTAATTAGGGATTTATAAAAATACTGTTTTTTTTCTTTCTTTTCGTATATTAATAGGTCACAATGGACCTATTTAGAAATTTTGTTTCAAAAAATCCAAGATTCACATAAAATTTAAATATTATAAAGATAAAATTAATATATTAATGGAGAAATAAATTATGAAGAAAATAACAATAGCAATAATTATGATATTTTTAATTTCAATGTTGTCTATTTGCAGTTTACCAGTAAATGCAACAGATGAAAACGAAAATATAAAAATATGTAACGGAGAAAGATGGTTTAAAGGGATAGTTTTTGACTGTGAAGAGTTAAATGGCAACTCAGTAAAAGCTAAAGTAATAATAGGTATTTCAGGTGGTGCAGGTGGACCAGAAATATACCTTTTTGGAAAAATAGTAACTTTATATGAAATAACTCTTGAGGATATTGGAAATCCTACAGGAATAACATATATTGATGTACAGTGCTATTAAAATAGTAAAAAAGTTTTTCTTTTATTTCTTTGCTTTTTTTATGTTTTCTTCTTCAGTTTTTTTCTTTCTTACTAAAAATGGCTTATTTAGAAATTTTGTAACAAAAACACTATAATCAATAAGTTTTATATATAATTAAATATATATTATTGTTAGGGATGAAAAGAAGGTGATATTATGAAAAAGAAAATAATACTTGTAGAAGTTATTCTAGCGGTTTTTTTAATGCTTTTAATGCCCTTGATTTCAAACATACCCGCACAAACAACAGAAAAAATTCAAGAGGAAAAAGAAACATCAATTAATAAAGATCCCCTAAATTTACCAATTTCAATTGTATCAGGAAAATACAAAGAATTAACCTTGAAAGAATGCAATTCAAATGGTATAAGTTTCCATTTAAAAGGCACAGGAATAAGTGAAGGATATAGATGGGATAATCTCAAATTTTGGAGATTACTTCCATTTCCTATTTCAATTAGCACAAATGAAAATTGGGTGGGAAATGTTTACTCAAATTTTGAAATAAAGCATTTCATCGGCAATATCAATCACGAAGAAAACAGATTAGTGGGAATAGGTTTCAACTGTCAACTAACCGGACGGCATGATAACTAATCCTCTAATAATTTTTTTCATAAACTTGCAAATATTTTTTAACAAAAAAATATATATTTAATTGTTATAAAAAAATTTAATAAAAGGTGACAAATAAATGAAAAGAGAAATAATATTGACAGGAGTTTTGCTTACTGCTTTTCTAATGTTAATAATGCCCACAACAAGTGCAATAAACGCACAAATAGACAAAAAAGTAATTGAAAAACAAAATAATATAGATAAAGTAAATAAGGATCTTGGAAAAAATATTGAAAATGTAACCATAGGTGAAAGAATAATTGCTCTTTTTATGCTTGGAACTTGTGTTTTTACATGGTGGTTTGTTTATATGTTTAAAATATTGCAAAGAAACGAGATTGCAAAAACAGAAGAATTTATGAATGAACATACAGTAAAAGAATATTTTTCTTATGTTTTTATAGGCGCAGGTTTTGAAACAAGTATTCAATATTTGCGTTATGTGTGTGTACTGTTATTTCCAAAATATGTAGAAGAATTTGATTCAACAATGGATGATTTAATGAACGAGTTATTTAATTAAATCATTCAAAAAATAAAAGATTATTAAAAAAATCTACTTTTTTTCTTATATTTCCACCAAAATTCAACATAAAAGTACCTTTTTTCAGAAATATTTATATAAAAATTGTTACATTATAAGTTTGGATTAAAAAGGGGGCAGTATTATACATAAAATTAGAAATAAGAGTATTTTAGCTC
>CAZFFN010000127.1:0-1684 GCA_964518165.1 uncultured Thermoplasmatales archaeon | reverse complement strand
TTTTCTTCTTTCACGTTTAAGTCCATACATTCTAGCATGGAACTCAAGGTTTTCCTCACCTGTTAATTCAGTATCAAGTGCGGGTTCCTGAAAAACTATACCAATGTTTTGACGAACTTCATCTCTTTGTTTTATTATATCATACCCTGCAATTTTTGACGTTCCTTCGGTGGGGTTTAGAAGAGTGGTAAGCATTTTTATAGTAGTGGTTTTCCCAGCACCATTGGGTCCAAGGAATCCAAAAATTTCTCCTTGCGATACATTAAAATCTACATGATCCACAGCTGTTAATTTACCGAATTTTTTCGTTAGATTTGTAGTTTCAATTATTTCCACGTAACCTTTTCATCTCCATACAAAAAAATTTAAAATTTTTTCCGCTCCTTTTATCAAGGTTTTAATTATTAAAGATTATCCAAAATTTATTTTTTTGTGTTCTTATAGGTCTGAAAAAATATGCATTCATCTTCTCCAGGGCAGGTTATACGCTCTGGTGTTAAGTTACAACCACATTCATCCCCATGTTTTACTTTTGATTTAAAGGTACATTCTTCAATCATCCAATTATCACCAATGTCATTTTTTTTTTGCTGATGCAATTGTAAGGTTGTTTAATTTATTTTGCTTTTTTTAAAAAAAATGAATTTATTTTTCGATTTTTGTTCCATATTTTTTATAAGTAAAAAAATACAATTCTTAATATAATAGCTTGGGTCTGTACGGTTCAAGAAGAAAGATGGTGATATAGATGAAAAATTTTAGGAAAATGTTTTTGGTTTTTGGAGCTGTTTTAGCGGTATTTGTTATGGTTTCAAGTGCTACAGCGGTTCCTCAAACAAAAAGTGTAGAAAATTTTGAAAAGCCGGAGTATGTTGATGAGATTGAGTTGAAAAAAGCTGAGGTTGATAAACAGTTGGCTGGTTTGTTTAATGATAGTAATTTTTCAATGGGTCAGTTTCTTTTTGCACTGTCTAAATTGATGTTTGCGTATTCTGATTTAGCAAGGGTTTTTGGTTATCAGATGATGGTGACATTGTTTAGATTGGCTGGAAGAATTTTTTGGGTTACTGGTTTAGTTAAGTCTCTTTTTCCTAATTTAGGAAATCTTACCATAAAGATTATAAGGATTCCTGCTGATCCAGTTTCAGGTATTATGCTTCCATAGAATTCTCGTTCTTAATTTATAACATCTTAATTTTTTTTCTATTTTTTTATTTGTCTGTTCGATTTTTGTTCCATATTTTTTATAAATAAAAATACAAATATATTTTATGTTCGAGAGAGGTGATATAGAATAGAAAGGGGTTTATTTCCGCTTCTCCAGGCCCCTTAGAAGCGGGATAGTTCCTCTTTTTATCTATACATTTGGGGTTGGAGTTTATATATTAAAACATTAAAACATAAGAAAGATTTATATATAAAAAATTATAAATATTATGGGGGCTTTTTAATAGCCTCTCTCTTGGGACAAAAAATGATGGTATATATGAAAAGAACCTTAACTGTATTATTTACTGTTTTTTTTCTAATAGCTTTTAATTTCATATATATTTCTGAATCTAATACAGAAGCTAGATTTGATAATATTGATAATATTTTTGATAATCTTTCTGAAAGTGATAGCTGGTTTGATGTTTTAGAGCTTATAAAAAATAATGAAGGATTTGGTTTATGGGTTAAAAAC
>CAZFFN010000126.1:0-95020 GCA_964518165.1 uncultured Thermoplasmatales archaeon | reverse complement strand
GATTCATAGGAAATTGTTAAAAGATGGTGATTTATTGTCAATTTGAAGAATTTGACATAGTATAGTTCTATGACTTTCTGATAATCTGACAATGTCAAGGTAGACAATAATTTTTTAAAATACCGTCCAAGGGTTCAAATCCCTTCCCCTGCATCTTTTCATAGAATTGGAGATAAATAAATTAGTGTAGACACTATATTTTTTTTAAAAAAATTGAAAAACAGAATAACTAATTTTTCAATTTCTTAGCAATCTTTTTTAAAATTTCAATTTTAGATTCAGATTTATCAACTATAATCCTCCCTTCTTTTTTCCAAAAACGTGAAGGATGACTTATATCTTCTTCTAAAATGGGGGCTAAGTCAAGATCTCTTGCTGCTTTTTCAATATTTTCAATTTTGGGTTTATTCACCGCGTCTTTTTTTGAAATTTTACGACCCATTTTCCTTGAAACTGATTTATCAATATAAATAGGATAAATAACATATTTATCATCGCCGCGAGAAACCATATTTAACTTCCAACAAGAAAATAAATTACTCGTTTATTAATACAGCGTTTACAATTCCTGATTGGCCTGGGCGTGAGGTTACTTTAGCTTTACCTTTTTTTGTCTGAATAATTGCACCTTTATTTATTATGTTTCTACGGACATAGTGGATATTAGCTGAGTTTTTTAAAACCGATACAATTTCAGATTTTTCTGTTTTATTTGTTTCTGGATCAATTACATGGGCAACATTAATTGTTTTAGCTCTAATTTTTGTATTTTTCCCTCTTGTTCTAACTGGTTTTGTTTTTGTCGGTCCTACTGTAGTTAGTGTTTGTTCTCTTCCGATTTCAAACTTTTTCTTACCGCGATTATACCGAATTCTTCGTCCAGTTTCACTTCTTTTAGATTTACCTTGCCATAATGCCATAGTATCATCGGAATACAGAGCTAATATTTAAAGAATATGGATGGATGCAGATATATTAAAAATTTACCTTCATTTTTTATTTATTTGAAAAAAATTTATTATTTGAACGTTTTTTTTAAATATTGTTTCAATTAGATTATTTAAAAGAAACCTTTATATTAATATAGTTGTTTTTTATATTGATGCATTCAAATAACATTAAATGTAAAGATTGTAAACACAGTTATTCCTATTTTAAACAGATAACAAATGAAAAAAGACTTCCTGATTTTATTGTTGTACCTAAATGTAGATTAGAAAAGAATATATTACCTGATGGTTCACCAGAAAGTTATGATTGTTTTGAACCTAGAAAAGAAACTAGAGAGGTATAACTTCTTCTAAATTTTTTATTAGTGATGTAATATTATACTTGATAAAAATGTTCAAGGGATTAAACTCTAATTTTTTGAGTTAACAAGAAACATAATTCGAACAGTACCCTATACATACTTTTCACATAATTTTTTTTATGCCAAAGTCCGTATTTATCTTATATTCATTTAGTTGAATCTGAAAAAAAAATGTTGATATACTAGTTTTTGTTTTGGATAATTTTTATATATGGATCCTATGGATTTTTAATAACAACTTTAAAATAAGCTTTTTGTTTGTCAAATTTCTGAGGTAGATAAAAACATTAATAAAACAAAAGGTGTAGAGACACTTATTGGAGATCCAAAGAAAGCTATCATAAAACTATCAATTCCAATGATTATTGCTATGTCTGTTCAGACAATATATAATTTTGTAGATACTTTATTTATCTCTGGTGTTGGACAAAATTTTTTTGTTGATTCGCAAGTTTCGGGTATAGGTGATCTGGGTGTTGCTGCAATCGGTCTTATCTTTCCTTTTTTTATGATGGCCATTGCATTATCGACAGGCATAGGCGTAGGTGCTTCATCAGCAATATCTAGAAGAATCGGTGCCAATGACAAGATTGGTGCGGATAATATCGCTGAGCATTCAATAATTACCACTATAATAATAGCTTTAGTTTTTAGTTTATTATTGTCTTTTTTAGCTGAGCCATTACTTAACACAATTGGTGCAGGAAAAGCTCTACCATATGCCGTAGAATATGGGCAAATTATTTTTGCAGGTAGCATTTCGATATTTTTTATCAATGTTGGAACCGCTATTCTTAGAGGTGAGGGTGATGCTAAAAGAGCTATGTATGCGATAGTATTTGGTACAGTTTTAAATATATTACTAGATCCTTTTTTCATATATGGTTTAAAATTAGGTGTTGCAGGAGCGGCTATTGCTACGATTTTATCTATGACTGTTACCGCCTTTATTCTTATTTACTGGCTTTTTTTCAAAAAAAATACATATGTCGATTTTAAACTCAAGCATTTTAGATTTAAAAAAGATATTATTATTGATATTTTTAAAGTAGGCGTTCCAGCCTCAATTCAACAGCTTTCAATGTCTTTTACCATGCTTTTGATAAATGTTATAATTCTCAATCTTACTGTTTTTGGTGATTCAGGTATTTCGATATATACAATAGGTTGGAGAGTTGTAATGCTTGCTATCTTACCTTTACTTGGACTTGCAACAGCAGTAATTACAGTTACAGGTGCAGCATATGGTGCAAATGATTATAACAAGCTTAATACTGGATTTATGTTTTCAGCTAAATTTGGATTAATTATTGAAATAATTATTGCAGTTATTATATTTATTTTAGCTCCTTTTATCACACTTATTTTTACTACAGGTGAAGGTCTTCCACAGTTGAGACCACAAATTGAGTTATTCATTAGAATTCAATGTCTGTTTTATCCTGGTGCAGCTCTTGGTATTGCTTCTTCAGCTATGTTTCAAGGTACAGGAAAAGGATTTTATTCACTTATTGCAACTCTTCTTAGAACCATCATGTTATCACCGATTCTAGCAGTATTTTTTTGCTGTGTTTTTGCGATGGGTCTAACGGGTATATGGTGGGGTTTAGTTGCAGCTAATCTGATTGGTTCAGCTATTTCATTTAGTTGGGCGAATTTCTACATAAGAAGTTTGTTTTCTAAAAAAAAACAGGTTAAATCAGCTTGAAATTTCAATATTTTTTGAATACTTTCAATTACCTACTTTTGAACTTTATTAAGTAAAAATGTTTTTTCGAGTTAAAAATTTGAGGTATTAAAAATGATTGTTTGGAAATTTACAATACAAAGCGCAAATGGTAAAACAATTACCCAGAACCCAATATATGCTGAAAAAAGAAGTAAACTAGGCGATATTGTTTTTTGTAAGCGTGAAACTAACTTTTACAAACATAATTAATTTTTAATTATTTTTTCAATTTTTTAATATAACATTTTTTATGATATTTTGATGCATTATCAATATAACTGTAAAAAGAGGGCTCATAGAATCTACTAAATAACTGTCTTTCATTTGATGGGCTTACTGTTTCAATTATCATTTCGCAACCTGGTTTAATCTCATTTTTACATAACTCACAGAATATTTTACTGATTGGTTCTGATTTATCAAATAACATTTTTATCAAAAATAGGTATACATACATAATAGATAAATTTTGTATTATCCTATCAATAAAGATTATAAAGGGATGATTATTTTCACCGCCAGGTGATTAATCGATGACTGATGGTTCTAAATATACCAGACAACCCATTGTTAGTGTTCTTGGCCATGTTGATCATGGTAAAACATCTGTTCTTGATATTATTAGAGGATCTGCTGTTGCAGCTCGAGAATCTGGAGCAATAACTCAACACATTGGTGCAACAGAGGTTCCAATTGATGCCATTCATAAAGTATGTGGAGATTTATTGAAAGGGAAAAATTTTACCCTGCCCGGTCTGTTGTTTATTGATACTCCGGGCCATCATGCTTTTACAACTCTTAGAAGCAGAGGTGGAAGTCTTGCGGATATTGCAATTTTAGTAGTTGATATAACAGAGGGTTTTAAACCTCAAACATATGAGTCAATAAATATTTTAAAACAATATAAAACTCCATTTATTATTGCCGCAAATAAGATTGATGCAATTTCTGGCTGGCAAAAGACAAAAGGTAATGTAAAGCAAAGAATAAATAATCAAAGAGCAAATGTAAAAACAGTTTTCGAAGAAAATATCTATGAAATGATAGGTACTCTCTCTGAGCATAAAATCAATTCAAATTTATATTATCAAATATCTGATTTTAGAAAAACAGCCGGTATAGTACCAATATCTGCAAAAACAGGTGAAGGCGTATCAGAACTTTTAATGGTTCTTGTAGGTCTTGCACAACGTTTTCTTGAAGAAAAACTACAAATCGAAACAGGACCTGGAAAAGGAACTGTTTTAGAGGTAAAAGAAGAAATAGGCCTTGGAAAAACAATTGATACAATAATATATAATGGAACAATAAAAAGCGATGATTCAATAGTAATTGGAACTATAGATGAACCCATTATTACAAGAATTCGTGCTTTATTAAAACCAAAACCTCTTGATGAAATACGTGATCCAAGAGAACGATTTGATTCAGTAAAAGAAGTACATGCGGCTAGTGGTATAAAGATTGCTTCACCTGATCTTGAAAATGTGATTCCCGGCGCACCAATTCGTGTTGCCACTGAAGATAATATTGATGATATAGTTGAAGAAATTAAAAATCAAACAAAAATAGATTTTGAACTTGATGAACAAGGTATATTAATAAAAGCAGATACCATTGGATCACTTGAAGCACTCATTAAAGAATCAAGAGACAAAGGAATTGAGATTAGAAAAGCTGAAATAGGTAATGTATCAAAAAGAGACATTATTGAAGCTGATGCAACAAATGATCCGTTAAATAAAGTGATTTTTTCATTCAACGTGAAAGTTTTACCCGAAGCAAAAGAAGAACTAGCACTAAAGGAAATAGCTATTTTCAACGAAGATGTAATCTATACAATTATGGAAAACTATGATGAATGGCTCTCTAAGAAAAAAGCTCAGATGGAGCAGCAGAGAAGAAAGGATTTTACATATCCGGGAATGGTAAAATTTTTACCAGAATATGTTTTTAGGGTAAACCATCCTGCTGTAATTGGTGTAAGAGTCCTTGCAGGTAAAATTAGATCCGATACAAAACTAATGAAAGATGATGGAAGAGTGTTAGGTAGAATTAAAAGTATACAATCAGAAAGTAAGACAGTTGATCAAGCAAGTCAAGGTGAAGAAGTAGCGATATCCATTGAGGGTGTAACAGTTGGCAGACAAATAAAAGGAAATGACATACTATATACTGATCTATCAAGTGAAGAAGCTAAGAAATTAAAAGAAATGGGTGTATTAAACATTGATGAAAAAGATTGTTTAAATAAAATCACTGAAATTAAAAGAAAAACCGATAAATTCTGGGGTATTTGAAATATTATTCAAATATTTTTGAATATTTTTCACAAAACTATAAAAACCATAATATATGAGTTAATAATACGGGGTAAATAGATGACTGCTACTTCATTAAATAAAATAAAAGAAGCAGAAAAAAAAGCTCTTGAAAAAATTCAAGCAGAAAAAATTGAATCAGAGAAATTTTTAGATAAAGCAGAAAAAGAAGCTTTTAAAGAAAAAGAAAAAATAATAAATAAAGCTAAAAAAACTGTTGAAAAACAAAAAGAAAAAGCAAAAAAAGAAGCTCAAGAAGATATTAAAAAAATCGAAAAACAAACCCAAAAAGAAGTTGATAAAATAAAAAAGATATCTGATAAAAAAATATCTGATTCAGTAGATTCAATAATCTCAAAGATAAAAAAAGGGGGTTAAAAAAATACTTTTTCCTGCATCAATGAAAAAAACGTCCCTTATTGTACATCAAGATTATTTAGAGGATGTAATAAAAAACCTTCATGAAAAAGGATTGATGCAGATAATTGATATTTCAAAAGAAGAACCAGAACTTTTGAAAGATACTGAAAAAAGTAAAAGTCTATCTGAAGCTGAAAATCTAGCTAACTATGAGTTAAGAGTTTCACGACTTATTGATATTTTAAATAAAGTTAAACCTAAAAAAGGCGGGATTAAGGATTTACTTAACCCTAAAGAACCTTTGTTAAAAGAGGTTGAGGATACTTCAATTGATGACCTATATTCTTATGCTGAGGGCCTACTTGATGAAATAGAGTCAAATATAATTGATGAGCAAAAAAAAATTGATTCTTTTAATGAAAAAAGAGAAAACATTCAAAATCAATTAGAAGAGATTAAATATCTCAAAGGATTTGATTTTGATGTCTCCGATATTAAAGAATCAGAATATTTAGTTATTCGAGCAGGGTTAACTTCTGATTTTGATGAGCTAAAAGAAGAGATTGATAAACTTAAGCTCACTGATTTATATTCGCAAAGTTTCAAACAAGGTAAAAAAATTAGATGGTCAGTAATTATTGTTTCACATATATCTGAAAAAAAGAAGGCTGAAAAACTTACTAGGGAATATTTGGAAGATTTCAAGTTATATAATTTATCAGGCAAACCAGATGAATTAACAAAACTTTTAAAACATAAAATAAAAGATATAGATTCTGATAAAAAAAAGATCATCTCGAATTTAAAAAAATATTCAAAAAAGCAATTAGATGAGCTTTTAGCTCTAAGAGAAGAAATACAATTAGAAAAGGCAAGACAGGAAATCGCAAAGAATTTTACAAAAACAAATTATACATATATAATCAAGGGTTGGGTTTTAGAAAAAGATCAAAAAGAAATTGAAGAAACAATAAAAACTTCATCTAAAAATAATGTGATAATTGATTTTAAAAAACCATCAATAAATCCAGATAACCCTCCAACGCATATAGAAACTCCACGTTGGGCTGATGGATTTAAGAGCCTTCTTAGTATGTTTGCCCTGCCAAAATATAATGAGATAAATCCAACAATAATAATGGGCATATTTTTTGTTTTGTTCTTTGGTTTCATGCTAGGTGATGCCGGGTATGGACTTGTTATTTTATTTTTATCATTATTTGGATATCTTAAATTTTCTAAACACAGCGATATGATACGTGCCTGGTCTTTTATGGGTATATGGCTAGGTCTTACAACAATAATAGTAGGATTTCTTACTAACAGTTTTTTTGGAGACTTAGTTACAAGATTTATATATGGAAACCCTGAAGCATTATTATATCAAGCTGAAATTATGGGTGTAAAACTTCCCTTAAATTCAATCAAAGATCCATTAACAATTCTAACTATTGCATTAATTTTTGGACTTATTCATTTAAATATAGGAGTAGTCCTAGGAATAATTCAAGAATATAAAAGAAAAAACTACAAACAACTTTTAACAGAACAATCCTGTTGGATTCCTCTTCAATTAGGTGGAGGAATGCTTATAGGTAAATTCATACTTGATTTTCAATTATCTCAAACCTTGTTTTATATCGCAGGAATATTAGTAATAATTGGTATTATACAACTATTTTTAGGAAAAGGCCCAATAGGATTTTTTGATATAACTGGTTATGTTGGAGACTGGCTTTCATATGCTAGGCTTCTTGCATTAGGTTTAGCAACCGCGGGTATGGCTCTAGCTTTTAACGTTGTATCAGGGATGCTAAAACCAGCTAGTATCAATGGGATAATACCAGTTCTTTTAACTATATTAATGATTATTTTATTGATAATTATGCATGTTGTAAACCTGGGCCTTCAGGCTCTTGGTGCAGGTGTTCATTCACTTAGATTACAATATGTAGAATTTTTCAATAGATTCTATGAAGGTGGAGGAAAAGAATTTTTGCCTTTTAAAATTAAAAGAAAATATACAAAAAAAATAGAAGAAAAATAGGAGGAAAAAATAAAATGAAAAATATAAGAAAAGCAACGATTGTAGCATGCTTTCTTGCAGTTATGTTTCTTTTTTCTGCAGGCATAGCATCAGCTCAAATAACTGAAGAAGAAAGTGCAGAAAACACAAAGTTTGTAATACTTGGTTGTGCTCTAGCAATTGGTATAGCAGGTATTGCTTCAGCTATAGGTCTAGGTATAGCTGGATCATCAGCAATAGCAGTTACTGCTGAAAAACCAGATCTATTTGGTAAATGTCTTGTCTTACAGGTTTTACCTATGACACAGTCTGTTTATGGCTTGTTAACAGCAATTCTTCTTATGATGGGTGCAGGTCTACTTGGTGGAACTGGTGAAGTAACATCTTTGATGGGTGCTGGTGCTATATGGATAGGTCTTGCTGTAGGTCTTACTGGTATCTCAGCTGTAAACCAGGGTATGGTAGCTAGCTCTTCGATTAGTGCAACTGGTAGAAACCCAGATGTAGCTGCACGTGGTATTATATTTACTGTTATGCCTGAAACAATCGCTATCTTTGGACTTTTAGTTGGAATTTTACTTATGACTGGACTTGGTCTATTATAAAAATGGAATAAGAATATGTCAGCTGAAAAAATAATTGAAGAGATAAAAAAACATTCAGAGAAAGAAATCAAAGAAATCAAGAATGAATCAGACAAAAAGAAAAAAGAGATAATCGAACAAGCAAAAAAAGAAGGAAGAAAAAAAGCAGAGACAATCAAAGAAGAAGGAAGAAAAGAAGCTGAAAACACAAAAAAGATACTAATTTCACAGGCAAATCAAGAGGCAAGTAGAAAAAAGATGCAAGCTAGAGAAGAGATTATTGTCAAATGTTTCATAGACGCTGAAACTAAATTATCAAATATCAAAGGCAAAGAATACCAAGAAATAGTTGAAAATTTAATAAAAAATTCTATGAAAAAAATATCTGGTGATAAAATTGTTTATATCTCTAGAGAAGAAGATAGGGAAATTGCAGATAATTTTGATCTTAAAGTTGCTGGTAAAATAGAATCAATAGGCGGCGTAGTCATTTCAAGTTCCGATGGAAAAATTACAATTGATAATACATTTGAAGGAATAATAAAACGAGAAAAATCAGATATAAGAAATAAAGTGGGAAAGATTCTTTTTTCATAGATAAAAGGCTGTGTGGATATACATGTATGATATTATAATGGACCCAAATAATTATCCTTTCTGGATAATTGTAGTTAGTATTATATCGCTAGCTGTAGCAGTGATATTTCGTCCTTTTTCCTCCTATATGAAATTTGTATATCCAAATGCTAAATATGAGACAATCGGAAATAATTATATCAATGAAAAAGAACTTAATACACTTATTGAAACAAAAAGCATTGATAGTTTCAAAGAAAAACTAAACTCTTCAAAAGATTATCAAGTAAAGGGTGAAACATCCCAAAAAATCCAAGATTCAATAGATCAAAACTTTAAAAACACTGTTTTAATGATGAAAAAAGACAGTTCAAAAAAGATGCATAAATTTTTTGATACATATCTTGAGAAAAACGATTTTTATTTAATTAAAAAAGAACTAAAAAATAAATTAGTTCATAATAACGTGTATGATAGAAGTATAGAACAAGTTCATAATAGACAAAATAAAAAACTTTTATCTAGAATTAAAGATGCCAAAAAAGAAGAACTGTCAGATATTTTAACAGACTATGGCTTTCCTAGGGAAATCAAAGACGAGTTTTCAAAAGAAGAAATTGATTTTTTGATACTTGATAAAATTTTGGATAAATATTATTTTGACAAATTGCTCGCGGTTAAGGTTCCATATAAATGTGACAAAGGTAAAAATCAGTTTATAAAAAGATTCATTGATATAAACATTTTAAAAAACGTTCTCCGTGCAAAACAAATGGATTACAAACAAGAAGATATTCTTAAATTATTTATATTAGAAGGTTTTGAGATACCTAAATGGAAATTTGAAGAAATAGCAGATAGTGATTCAATCCCACAAGCAATTTCTTCTCTTGAAGGAACTTCTTATTATAACCCCCTAAAAAATTCAATTGATAAATACAATGAAGAAAAATCAGTTCAAATTTTTGAAAATGCTTTAGATAGAAGTTTTCTTAAAATAGTTAAAGATATTTCTCAAGATAACTATGTTACAATAGGCCCCACTATTCGGTTTCTAACTAGTAAAGAATTTGAAATTAGGAATCTAAAAGTGATATCAAAGGGAATTTTAGAAAAACTTAGTTCAGATCTAATAAAAAAACTTCTAATTATGGAGGAATCTAGTTGAAAATAGCAGCGTTATGTGATAAGGATACGGCTACTGGTTTTTTGCTAGCGGGTGTAAAAAAAATCTATATTCCTGAGGATAACCTTGTGAGTCTTTGGAATAAAATAAAGGATGAAGATGATATAGCAATTCTTCTTATAACTGAAAAAATTGCTGAAGATCTTGATAAATATCTAAAAGATTTTAGAGCAAGAAATTCAGTTCCAATAATAGTTGAAATCCCTGATAAAAAAGGACATAGAAAAGATCATGTTGATTATGTTTCACATTTAATTAAGAAAGCAGTTGGTATTGAAATAGAAAAATGATTATTAATTTGGAGGAATAAAAGTTATGGCAAAAAAAAGCAAAGGTAAAATTGTACGAATCTCTGGGCCTGTAATAGAAGCAGACGGTATGCGTGGAGCAAAGATGTATGATGTTGTCAGAGTCGGCGAGGAAAACTTAATCGGAGAAATCATCAGACTAGAAAAAGATAATGCAATTATTCAGGTTTATGAAGATACAAATGGGCTTAAACCAGGTGAAAAAGTAATATCTACAGATGCTCCTCTATCAGTTGAACTAGGTCCAGGTCTTATAACTAATATTTATGATGGGATACAAAGACCTCTTCCTCAAATTAAAGAAAAAACAGGTGATTTTATTGAGCGTGGAGTTGAAGTACCAGCACTTGACCGGGAAAAGAAATGGAATTTTAACCCGAAAATAAAAAAAGGTGATATGGTAAAACCTTGTGATGTACTTGGTGAAGTAAAAGAAACATCAATTATTACTCATAGAGTAATTGTTCCTCCAAATGTTTCAGGTGAAATTACATCTATTGTTAAATCTGGTAAATATACTGTTGAAGATGATATTGCAACAGTTAAAACCGAGGATGGTGAAATAAAAATACAGATGCTTCAAAAATGGCCTGTAAGAAAAGCAAGGCCAGTTGACAAAAAACAAGACCCAACTCTTCCCCTTATCACCGGTCAACGTGTAATTGATACGTTTTTTCCGATTGCTAAAGGCGGAACCGCGGCTATTCCCGGAGGGTTTGGAACTGGAAAAACAATAACACTCCACCAACTTGCTAAATGGAGTGATGCTCAAGTTGTAGTATATGTTGGATGTGGTGAACGTGGAAATGAAATGACAGATGTCTTACGTGAGTTTCCAGAACTTAAAGACCCTAAAACAGGTAAACCTTTGATGGAAAGAACTGTTCTTATCGCAAATACTTCTAATATGCCAGTTGCTGCTCGTGATGCTAGTGTGTATACGGGTATTACTATTGCTGAGTATTATCGTGATATGGGGTATGATGTAGCTTTAATGGCTGATAGTACTAGTAGACTTGCTGAAGCTATGCGTGAAATATCAGGTAGACTTGAAGAAATGCCTGGTGAGGAAGGGTATCCAGCATATCTTGCATCTCGTCTTGCTGAATTCTACGAGAGGGCAGGCCGTGCTAAACTACTTGGCTCAAAAGAAAAAGAAGGATCAGTCTCAGTTATGGGTGCAGTGTCACCACCAGGTGGTGATTTTTCAGAACCAGTTGCTCAAAACACTCTTAGAATTGTAAAAGTATTTTGGGCTCTAGATTCAGATCTAGCTGATAAAAGACATTTTCCATCTATTAACTGGTTGAAATCGTATTCACTTTATTTATCTGAAATAAAAAAATGGTGGAGTGAAAATGTTGGTAAAAACTGGCTTTCACTTAGAAATAAAGCTGTATCACTTCTTCAAAAAGAATCAGAACTTCAGGAAATTGTAAAACTAGTTGGTCCCGATGCACTTCCTCCAAAGGAAAGAATTACTCTTGAGAGTGCAAAAATAATTAGAGAGGATTTCTTGCAGCAGAGTGCTTTTCATGATGTTGATACGTATTGTCCTGAGGAAAAACAGTATGGGATGCTAAAGTTGATGCTTAAATATGGTGATGAAACAGAAAAGGCTGTATCCAAAGGTGTACTTATCGAAGATATTATTTCTCTTAAATCAAGAGAGAATATTGCTAGGTTAAAAGAAATTCCAAATGAAGAATTCGAAAAAAGATTCAGTGAAATTGAGAATAATTTTGAAAAAGAACTAAACAAGCTTATCAAGGAGGTAAAGTAGATGGGTAAAAAAGAGATTGAATATACTTCTGTTTCTGAAGTAGCAGGTCCTCTTATAATAGTTGAAGGAATTGAGGATGTAGCATTCAACGAAGTTGTTAAAATTAAAACCTCTGATGGTGAAGAAAGAACAGGTCAAGTACTGGAAGCGTTTCTTAATAAAGCAGTTGTTCAAGTGTTCGAAGGAACAAAAGGACTTGACACAGATAAAACGTCTGCTCGTTTTATTGGTGAAACTATGAAACTTGGTGTATCTAAAGATATGCTCGGCCGTGTTTTTGATGGAACGGGAAACCCTATTGATGATTCACCAGCAATAATTCCAGAGGAGCGAAGAGATATCAATGGCAACCCAATTAACCCTTATTCGCGTGAGTATCCTCGTGAGTTTATTCAAACAGGTGTTTCTACAATAGATGGACTTAATACACTTGTCCGTGGTCAGAAACTACCAATTTTTTCTGGTTCAGGCTTGCCACATAACGAACTAGCTGCTCAAATCGCTAGGCAAGCAAAAGTCTTGGGTAAAGAAGAAAAATTTGCTGTTGTTTTTTGTGCGATGGGTATAACTTTTGAAGAGGCAAATTTATTCATCCGTGATTTTGAAAATACAGGTGCGCTTGAACGTACTGTAATGTTTCTTAATTTAGCTGATGATCCAACGATTGAACGAATTATTTTACCACGTATGGCTCTAACTTGTGCTGAATATCTAGCTTTTGATCTTGATATGCAAGTGTTAGTAGTTCTTACAGATCTTACAAATTATGCTGAAGCATTACGTGAGATTGCTGCAGCGCGGGAAGAAGTTCCTGGCAGACGTGGATATCCTGGTTATATGTATACTGATTTAGCAATGATATATGAGCGAGCAGGCAGGATTTTAGGTAAAAAAGGGTCAATTACTCAAATTCCTATGCTTACAATGCCGGATGATGATATAACTCACCCCATTCCAGATCTTACAGGGTATATTACTGAAGGCCAAATTGTACTTGAAAGAAGCCTTGATAAAAAAGATATTTATCCTCCTGTAGCAGTTTTACCCTCTTTATCTCGACTCATGGATAGAGGGATAGGTGAAGAAAGAACCCGCGCTGATCATGCAGGTGTCAGTAATCAGCTTTATGCAGCTTATGCTGAAGGTGTTGATCTTAGAGATCTAGTTGCAATAGTTGGTGAAGATGCATTATCTGACCGTGACAGAAAATATTTGGATTTTGCTCAAAAATTCGAAGAAAAATTTGTAAAGCAGGATCATAATGAAAACAGAAGTATAGAAAAAACACTGAGTATCGGTTGGAATTTACTATCAAACTTACCTAAATCTGAACTTAAAAAAATCGATGAAAAGTATATAAAAAAATATTATAAGGAAAACAAAAGCGAAGAAAAAGAAGAGAAATAAATATGGCTGAACAAGTAATGGAGGGTGTTAAACCCACCCGTATGGCACTACTTGAAATTCGAAAAAAATTATCTTTGGCTGAAAAAGGACATAAGCTCCTTGAAGAAAAAAGAGATGCTTTAGTTGAAAAATTTTTTAAAATAATTGATAAAAGAAAAAAACTTCACAAAGAAGTAAATTATGATTTGAAAAATGCTTTTCGGTCACTTATTCAAGCTGAGATGATGCTTGGAGAAAATAGAGTTGAAGATTTGGCTGATCTTACTGAAGATATTGGAGAGATAGATCTCTCAAAAGAAAACATTATGGGTGTTAAAATTCCTGTTGTTGATACATCAAATTTGAAAAAAGATCTTTCTTTTAAATATGGTTTTTTAGAAACTTCAGCAAGGTTTGATGATGCTCAAAAAGAGTTCAAAGATATTATTTTAAAAATTGCAGATTTAGCTGATCTTGAAAGTAGTGTATATGCTTTATCTAGTGAAATTGAAAAAACAAAAAGAAGAGTAAATGTCCTTGAGAATAATTTAATACCTAAATTGAAATCTACTAGACGATATATAGAAATGCAATTGGAAGAAAGAGAAAGAGAAGATTTTGTTAGAAGAAAAAGAATAAAGGCAATTCTTGAAGAAAAATAGGTAAAAAAATGAATGATATTGAAGATGATCCAATAATTGGACGTTTTTTTGATTCAGCTGAAAAAAAAACAAAGTGGCTAGTTAGAATCAGACTTTTCTATATACTGTGGATTGTTTTTATGATAATAGGTATTATCTTCCTAATATTTTGGTATTTCTTAAAATAAAAAATTGGATATAAGATGTTTATACATCTTTACCCATTTCATATATATTTTTTATTGCAAGGATTATTATTGTTGGTGCAACAAAAATTGCTAATGTTTCTGATATTCCATGTAACATTGAACCAAGCCAAGGTCCTATTGATGAAATAGATGACCCTTGAAATGCTGCATACATTACAATTAAGGCTATTCCTGCCATAAGGTAGCCTGGTGTTTCTTCTTTTGTAATTGTTCCTCGACCAGCAACTGCAAGTAAACCTACAACAATGCCAATTAATGCAAGAATCCAAGCAATAATTCCACCAAGTGTTTCAGTTTCAATAAAATTTGCTCTCTGCTCAATTGACCATCCTTGATATATTCCAATTAATAGTGTTATCACAATTCCAACAATAAAAGAATTACCTACAACTTTTACCATTATCTCCTCATTTGGGTTTTTATTTTGCGTTTTTTTTCCTCCAAATCGTTTATTAATTGAATTTATGAAAAATATTTAAACTTTGCCAAAATTAACTTTTTTTAAGAAAACTTGATATAACACCCATATATACAAAACTTCAAAAAAACTTATAGAGTGTTACTGTGGCTGAAAATTCTATTAAAGATAAGGTGGATCAATTGATTAAGGATAATGAAAAAGATACAAAAAAAGACGATTCAGGTAAAAAAGAAAAATTTGAGATGATACCAGTCGATGAATGGATAAAAAAACAGAATTTTAAAACAACTAAAGATATTGAAGTCCCCGATCTGTTACTTGATCAAGTTATTGGTCAAGATAAAGCAGTCGATATTGTCAGAAAAGCAGCTGAGCAAAAACGACATGTAATGCTTATTGGTGATCCTGGTACTGGTAAATCTATGGTAGCAAGAGCTATGACTGCTTTTTTACCAAAAGAAGAACTTGAAGATATAATTGCTTATCCAAATAATGAAGATTCAAACACTCCACATATAAGAGTTGTACCAGGGGGTAAAGGTAAAAACATTGTTAAATCTCAAAGAGCTGAAGCTAAAAAGAAAAAAGAACAGCAAAGTACGTTTATTGCTTGGTTTGCATTTATTATTGTCGGCCTATCTATGGTTGCAGCTGCTTGGGAATTTTTTGGAGATAATCCAAACCCAACTTTTCATTTTGAATATATTTTATTTGGAATAATCGGTGCTGTATTTTTATTCTTGATTTTTTCTAGAGGGGCATTGATGCAGAGAAACACTTTACATAACGTTCCAAAAATACTAGTTGCCCATGATAAAGAGGATTCACCGCCTTTCATAGATGCAACAGCAGCTCATTCCGGTGCACTACTTGGTGATGTCAGGCATGATCCATTTCAGTCTGCTGGTCTGGAGACTCCGCCTCATCAATTAGTAGAAGCAGGAGCGATTCATAGAGCACATAAGGGTGTTTTATACATAGATGAAATAAACACTCTCAATCTTCCATCTCAGCAGCATCTATTAACTGCTATTCAAGAAAGAAAATTCCAAATAACCGGACAGTCTGAAAGAAGTTTTGGTGCAATGGTTAAAACTGAGGCGGTTCCATGTGATTTTATACTTGTTTCAGCAGGTAACCTTGATGCATTAAAAGGTATGCATCCTGCTTTAAGATCACGTATTAGAGGATATGGATATGAGGTTTACTTGAATAGTTCCATGGATGATAATGATGAAAATCGTAAGAAACTTATTCGTTTTGTAGCTCAAGAAATCAAAAAGGATACTAAAATAGCACATTTCGATAGAGATGCAGTAGGCGAGATAATACATGAGGCTCAAAGGCGAGCTGGTAGAAAAGGAAAACTTTCCTTGCGTCTTCGTGAGCTTGGCGGTCTTATCCGTTCAGCTGGCGATATTGCTTTTGAAAAAGGCAAAAAAATCGTAAAAGTAGAAGAAGTTCTTGAAGCAAAAAAAATTGCTAAATCTTTAGAGCAACAAGTAGTCGATAGAGCAATAGAGCGACGTCAGCAATATAGATCATTTAAAATTTCAGGTTCTGAAGTTGGAGTTGTAAATGGCCTTGCTGTTCATTCTGCTGATGCATCTATGAGTGAATTTTCAGGACTTGTTTTGCCAATTGTTTCTGATGTTACACCAGCTGGTTCCGAAAAAGAAGGTAAGGTTATAGCTACTGGTAAATTAGGCGAAATTGCTAAAGAATCTGTTCTAAATATCTCAGCTATAATCAAAAAGTATATTGGAAGAGACATATCTAATCATGATATTCATATTCAGTTTATTGGTACATATGAAGGCCTAGAGGGGGATTCAGCTAGTATCGCAGTAACAACTGCTGTAATTTCAGCTATGGAAAATGTACCAGTCAGACAAGATGTTGCTATGACCGGGTCACTAAGTATCAGAGGTACAGTTCTTCCTATTGGTGGTGCTACAGCTAAAGTTGAAGCAGCAGCCGAAGCAGGTATCAAGAAAGTAATGGTGCCAAAAGCAAACCTTAATGATGTCCTAATTGAAGATAAATATAAAAATAAGGTCGAGGTCATTCCTGTTTCAACGCTTCCAGAAGTAATAGAAATTGCTCTTGTTGAAGGTAAAGATAAAAAGGAATTATTGAAAAAACTTAGAGCTTTAAAACCACCTGAGGTTTCAGCTAAAATTGATTTAGAATCTGAGAAAGATATTAAATCTGCTCATTCTGAAAATATCAATAATAACTAAAAAGTAAAGTAATAAAAAAATTATAAATCTTTTTTTTACTTTTTTAAAAAAATTTTTATGGTTTTGTTTAATCTTTAGTTTTATATGAAAGCTTTATTTATAGGTCGTTTTCAACCTTTTCATAAGGGCCACTTAAAAGTTATTAAAAATATTCTTAATAAGTATGATGAAGTTATAATTGGAATAGGTTCTTCTCAATATAAAAAAACAGTAGATAATCCTTTTAGTATCACCGAAAGAAAAGAAATGATTAAAAGATCTTTGCACAGGGAAAACATAGATAGTTATAAAATAGTTGAAATACCAGATATTCATAATCCGCCAAAGTGGGTTGATCATGTTCTTTCTATATATTCAGATTTTGATGTCGTAATTACAAATAATTCCTTTACTAAAAAATTATTTGAAGAAAAAAATATCGAGGTATCTAATACACCTATCTTTGATAAAAAGAATTATTCTGGTAAATTGATAAGAAATAAAATGAAAAAGGATGAAGAATGGAAGGATTGTGTACCTTCTCCTGTTTTAGAATTGATAAAAGAAATAAATGGTGTTGAACGAATCAAAAAAATTTCAGATTAAATCTTTTTTTAATAAAATCAATAATTCCTGCAAAGAAAGCAATTAATGAAGCAATAATACATAAATAAAAACCAGGACCTAAGCCCCAATAGGCATTCATATTTATTGTTTCTTCTGTTGGTAAAGAAACATTTAAACTACCTTTTCCTTGTAAACTTCCTAAACTAAGTTCTGTTATTTTTGACATACCAAAAATAAATGCAGCAGCTACAATAATTAAAAATAAAGCGCTAGCAACAATCAGAATCATCGAGTATCTTTTTTTTAGTAAAATATTTGGAACAAAGCTAAAACCTATTAAAAATAGCCCTGAGATTACAACTACAAGTAAGATAAATAAAAAATTTATAAAAATATCAGGTATAGTTGATAGATCATAATGAATTTCATCATCAATAGTTATTTTTTCAATCATAACCTGCGGGTAAATAAATACGTCTGTTTCTTTACTAGTTTCAACCTCTTCATTAATCGCATTTAAACTCCACCATGGTTGGAATATTGAAATTAAAATTAAACCCATCGCAATTACTTTTAGAAGTGTATTTAAACTAATTTTTTTGATTATAAAAATAATTATCATTTGCACGATAAATATAATTGTTAAAGTTGTGACAAGGAAGGGGATTATAGTGCTAATGCTAGTAACAATTTTCACTTGCTTATCGTTTGTTAAAACAAGATTTTTAAAACCTATTATTTTTTCATCAGAAAGTACTCTTACTTGGTAATTGCCGGGAGGTAAGAAAACATAACTACTTTTTTCTATTCCATCTACTACTTTTTTATTTTTCCTATATATCTCAATTCCTTTTTTCTCTGAAATCTTATTACCATGTGAATCTAAAACATCAATATCTAATTTAAATAAAGCCTTAAAATCGATGTCAATTTCTTTATCTTTGTTTTTTATTACAATATTTTTTGTATCAGAATAACCTGCATAATCAATATGTAATGTATAATTTGCAGGAAAGAGACTAAAAAAAGTGTATTGTCCAACACCTTTTTTATCTGGATATATCTCAATTCTAGAATCCATATCTTCACTTGTTATATATGGGTTAATCTCTACACCAGGCGGAAATTCAAGTTCATCAAAAATATTTATCGTTAGATCATATAAATTTATAGTTTCTTGAATTTTATTATCTAAAAAACCTATTTCTTTTTTTAATATCTTAAATCCTTTGTACAATCCTATTATTTTATACTTATAAAGTATATTAATTGGAACTATAAAAGACATATTTGTTGAATTTTTAAAAATATATTCATCAATTACAGTTTCATTTTTATAAATTGATAATTTTAGGTTTTCAATTAATTTACTATCTTGGTCAGTAATGTGTGTTTTAATATTTTTTGGCCATGTACATAGAACAGGTAATATTTTATCATTATTTATTTCAACATGACTTACTCCAAGGTATAATTTAATATTTTTTCCAATATCTCTGTATATTTTTACCAAATATTCTCCTTTAGCTAGTTTTGGAAATTTAATTGTTGGTGGACCTAATAAAGGCTTTTTTGTGTATTCTGTTTTAATTAGTTCATCACCTTTGTATAATTCAGCATACACGCTTGTAAATTTAATTCCAGTTAGATTAGCTAAAAAAGGATGGGAAAGAATCCTGCCGGTTATTCTTGGAACAACTGTTAAAGTGTGTATTTTTTGTTCTTCTTCGATTGTCCCTTCATCATATTTTTTTCTTGTTTCAATTAATTTATGATAGTGTTCAGCTTCTTTAACAACACTTGGATATCCGCCTTTTTCAGATACATAAAATTCCGCATCATATTCAACTGTTAAACCATTTCTAATCTTAATATCATGTGAACCACCTTTTTCATAGGAGTTTCTACCATAATTGATTGCAGCATAATCAATTTCAGCACCTAAAGCATCCATATATTCATTTACTGCTACTTTCATCTGGACGCCATCTCTATCTTCTTTGCTATGTTTGATAATATTTTTATTAGAAGCCAAAATTATTGCTTGAGCTTTACCTATTGTCCCTTCATCATACGAAAACCAGGCTTTCTCTCCAAGATCACAATCATATGTATATGGAATTATCCATTCTCGTTTTTTTCCCTCGGGATTTTGATTCATTAGATATTCATGGATTTTCCCATCTTCTCTGTAAACATGTATATATGGCAGGATTTCTCCAAATCGCATTTGTTTAATTTTTTCACTTTTTGATTGGTAGGATATTATTGCTCCATATCTGCCATCAACATTTACTACTCCTTTTACGATATCATCTTCAAAAACTTCGTGTTTAACATGGACATTTAATCGTTTATCCTCAGTTGGACAATAATAGTATTTATAAATATTTGACGTACGGAGATTCTTTTCTTTAGATTGACTTATTATTTTAAACTCTACCATTAGGTTTCCATCTGTGAGAATCTGTTTTGCTATAAGTTCTTCATCAGAAGATATCTCATCCTCAAATTCTGGTCCTCTATGATATGAAAAACAAAAAGATGCAATGTTATCTGAATTAAGAATATCAAAATTTTTTGTTTTAGGTTTTAATTTTACAACTGTTTGAGAGAGTCTTCTATGAATTACTTTTCCTTTTTGTCCAACTCCAAATACACAGTATCCGTCTTCAGTTATTTTGTAATAATCTCCCTCTGCTTTTACCCCTGTAATTGGTTCAAAATAATAGTATGAATCTTCTATTTGAATGTGGTCTTTATAATTAAGGGATCCTTTTTTATTTTCATCATAATAAACAAAATATCTTTCTTTGCCATTTGCAAACTCTGGAATTAAAAAAACAATTCCACATTTTTTAATATGTAAAGATCCATCTGTTTTTTCTAAGTCATATATCTGAGACTCTAACTCATGCCATTTATTTCCATCCCAACAACCAATACGGATGGAGTGTTCTTCTTCATTTTTAGCCCAACACGGGTTTTTAAATTCAAATAAGATATCTATTGGTTGAAATTTTGCAGATTTTTCATTTGTTTTTATTGGAATATTTATTTCTTCTCTGTACGACCATTCTTTATTCCATGTGGGAATATTATTGTCAGCATTAATTATTGGTATAGATAAAGCTGATATAAATTGAATTATAATTAATAGATATACTATTGTTTTTTTTCTAAACATTTATTCAGCCCGGGAAATATATGATTTATATTTAACTACTTATAATAATAGTTTATTTAATTATGTTATAAATGTTTCTGTAAAAATTTATAAATATCGTCGTAAATTATATAGTGCTGAAAATTTATGGAGAAGAATATTAAAATTAAAATAATTTTATTGATATTAGTTATTATTACAAGTATCTTTTCAGGTTGCGTTGATAAAAATAAAGAGATAAGTTCTATAAAGAACTATGAAAAAGACCCTTTTGTAAATATTATAGCACCAAGTAGGGCTTATTTTAATGAAAGTATTACTTTTGATGTTGAAAAGATAAATAATGAAAATAAGATAAGATCATATACTTGGGATTTTCAAGATGGGGGAAGATTAAATGGTGAAAAAGTTTCATATGAATATGATTTTTCAAGTGAAATGGGAATTGAATACCCTCTAGTATACACAGTAACACTAATGACAGAATATAAGGATAACTCTATTCGAGCATCTAAACATAGGATAAAATTATTTCCAAAGGAATTTGTTTTATATTTGGATAAAAATAGTATACAAAAAGATAAACCTGAATATAGCTATGAAAAAATTTCTGAAAATCTTTTATCTCTCGATAACAAAAAAGAGATATCTTTTTACATTAATGATGAAGTATACTTAGAGAAATGTTCTTGGGAAGCTAGATTAAGCATTGAAAAACCATATTTATCATCAATTAAGAGTGTTAAAATAATCTTATTTGATGATGAAAACAATAAATTTTCTGAAGGTATCATTGAGAATAAAATTACGGGTATGAGAAGAGATATATGGTTAAAAATTAATGGTGAAATATCAGAAGAACATAGATTGATGAAGATAAAAATAGTCTTTGAGACTTCCTCTTTTTTAACAAATACTAAACTAAAATTTGGTGGAAATAATCCAAGTAGAATACTTTTTGATTTTGTAGAATAATATTCAAAATAAACTTAATCAAAATTTTAATATACAGCTTTTATTTTAATAATAACATGGACGCATTAGAAGCAATTTTTACAAGAAGAAGCATTAGAGAATATACTGATAAAGAAATTGATGATGAGGCTATAAAGACTCTAATAGAAGCAGGATGTTCTGCACCATCAGCTGCAAATCAGCAGCCATGGCATTTTATTGTAATTGATGATCAAGATATATTAAACAAAATTCCTGGTTTTCACAAAAGAGCGAAGTTTATTACAAAAGCAAAAAAAGCAATACTCATATGTGCTGATAAAAAACTTGAAAAATTTAAAGGGTATTGGCCTATTGATTGCAGTGCAGCAACGCAAAACATGCTTATTTGTGCAAGAGCTATAGGGCTTGGATCATGCTGGGTTGGAATATATCCACAAGAAAATAGAGTTAACGAATTAAAAAATATTTTAAAATTGCCAGACAGTGTAATCCCTTTCTCAATTATTTCCTTAGGTTTTACCGATAAAGAACAAAAAAAGGTTGAAAGATATAAAGAAGATAGAGTTCACTATAACCAATGGTAATTTTATTCTCCAACTATTTGGACAATTATATTTCTAGTTCTATTACTTGTATCTAGTTCCACAAATACAATCTGCTGCCAGGTCCCATGTACTACTTTTCCTTTTATTAAAGGTAGTGTTACGCTAGGTCCTATAAGACTAGCTCTTACATGCGAGTGCCCATTATCATCATGCCAAGTTTCATGATGATTATAATAATCTTTTTTAGGTGCAATTTTTTCAAGTGCTATTGGAAAATCTTTCTTAAGCCCTGGCTCGTATTCAATTGTTGTAAGTGAGCCAGTTGAGCCTGGGTTAAATACACATATTATCCCATTTTTGATATCTGACTTTTCCACAATTTTCTGAATGTTTTCTGTAATGTCTATAATATCGACTTCGCCTTCGGTTTTAACTTTAATTTCATCATGATATACACTCAAAAATTTCTTCCTCCCAATAATTGCTATATAGAAATCCTTTTTCCTGAAGCATCTTTTTTGTATTTACCAAAGTCTTTAATTTTTCTTAAAGTTTTTCCATCAAAAACAGGGCCTTCTTTACATACTCTAATACCTTCACCAATAGTACACTGTCCACATATTCCAAATCCACATTTCATATATCTTTCAAGGCTTGCCTGGATTGGGATATCTTTGTACATATCAACAATTTTTTTCATCATAATCTCTGGACCACATGTTAGAATTGAAGAAAAATTATCTTTAGAAATTATTTCTTCTAAGATATCAGTTGTAAATCCTTTTTTTCCACATGAACCATCATCGGTACAGATAAAATAATCTATATTTAGATCTTTTAATCTTTTTTCAAAAAATAATTCTTCTTTGCATTTAGTGCCAATAATTACTGTGCTTTTTATCTTTTTGTTTAATGCATATTCTACGGCTGGAGCAATCATTGCAGTACCTGTTCCACCTGCTACAAATAGTATTTTTTTCCCATTTATTTTAAAACCATTTCCATAGGGGCCTCTTATACCTATTTTATCTCCTTTCTTGAGTTTAAATAACTTTTCTGTTGCTTCTCCAACTTTACGAAATGTAATACCTTTAACTTTATCTTCGATATGGGAAACACTCATTGGGATTTCATCAACTCCGGGTATCCAAATCATATAAAATTGACCAGGGATTATTTTTTCTTTATGTTCAAATTTTATTGTTTTTATTGTTTCATTTTCTTTTTTTGTTTCTAAAATTTTTGTTACTTCTGGATAATTCATTGATGAGCCGCTCCTATAATTTCGTTGAGATTTTCATAATTGTTTTTTTTCATCCATTTTTTTATTTCAGAAGTAACTTTTTTGAATACATCAAGTTCTCGATAATATACTGCTGATCCTATTTGAACAGCTGATGCGCCTGCCATCATAAATTCAATTGCATCTTCTCCACTTGTTATTCCTCCGCATCCAATTATTGGGATGTTAGTATGTTCATAAATATCATAAACGCATCTAATACCAATTGGTTTAATTGCAGGCCCTGAGTATCCTCCTATCTTGTTTGATAAAACTGGTTGTTTTGTTTCAATATCTATTTTCATTGCTTTAACTGTGTTAATTGCAACTATCGCATCTGCTTTTGCTTTTTCAGCAGCTTTTGCTATTTTCACAATATCGGTTAGGTTTGGCGATAATTTTACAAAAACAGGGATATTAATTGAGTGTTTTGTATTTAAGACAATAGTTGATACCAATTTTGGATCAGATCCAATTTCTAGGCCATAACCTTTAGCATGAGGGCAACTCATATTTAGCTCTACAGCATCAACTCCGAGTTCTTCCATTTTTTTTGCAAGAATTAAAAATTCTTTGGAATCTTTACCATAAATACTTCCGATAACAGGTTGTTTTATTTTTTTAAGTTCTTTAATTTCCTCTTTATAGCTATCAATACCTGGATTTGGAAGACCCATGGCATTTAAAATTCCATGTTCAAGCTCTAGGCAACTTGGATTAGAATATCCTTTTTTTGGTTTTAATCCTATAGATTTTGTAGTAACTGCTCCGGCTCCATTCTTGATAATTTTTTTCATAGAGCCAGCATCTTCATCCATTATACCTGAAGCAAGAATTGTAGGGTTTTTTAAATGTAAAGTTGAAATTTTCTGAGTAATTTCTTTCAGATTATCACGTCTTTGATGAAATAATACTCTAGTATTTAAATTATTTTTCGGAGAAAAATATTTATACTTTGATTATTATAAATATGCTAAAATGATGATTGTATGAAGAAAATAATTTGTCTTATACTAATTTTTTTATTCTTATTTTCCTCTCTTAATGTTGAAAGTTTAAATATTTTAATCGATGCTTCTCAAGAAAATTCTTTGAATAAAATAATCTACGATGAAAAGTATGCTGTAATTATTGTTGGAAAATATGGTGCAAAAAATCAGGAAAAAATTTCTGGAAATCCAATAGAAAAATATTATCAATGGTATACAGGAGATGCTCAAAATTTTTTTAATATTTTAGTTGATATTTATAATTTTAAAAGAGAAAATATTTTTATTTTATTGACAGAGATAAATCGTGATGGTTTTACTCCTGGTTCAAATTTTGATCCTAACTCATTTCATTCAAAAAATTATATGAATTCTACTAAAGATAATATTACGAAAGTTTTTAACATATTAAGAAATAAAATAAATGATAATGATAATCATAATGAGCTTCTCTTAGTTGAATTAATCGGGCATGGGAAAGACAAAAGCACAATAAAAATACCAATATTAAATAAATATATTGATTTGTGCAGTGGAATAAATGCATATGATACCTGTTTTCCACTTTGGAATCCAGATATTCTAACTGAAGATAGTTCTAAAAAAGTTATGAGAAATATTTTTCCAATCTTTTTTAGAAATAAAAAAACATATTCAAATTCAACTGATAGTAAATATTCACTGAGTGAAAAAGAACTTGCAGAAATGACCACTTCAATTTTAAGTACAAGGACCATTTATTTTCTACAACCTTGCCATAGCGGTGGTTTTATTAACTCTCTTAGTAGTAATACTTCTATAATTTTTACTGCTGGTGAAGAAGGAATTCCGATAGGTAACTTCCTTGGGCCTCTTTATGACGGATTAGGAAAAAAAGGTTTTGATTATCAAGATGAAAATGGTAATTTTGTGGATGCTAACAAGGATGGCAATCTTAGCTTAATTGAAACATACAATTGGACTATTAAGCACATTAGGAATAATGATCCCTGTGATCCCATGATAGATGACAATGGTGATTTAGTTGGACATCATGATTTCTCACTTATAGATGGATATGATGGATATATTACATCAAAAGTTATCAACCTATCATATGAATTAATATAAATTTAAACATAAAGTATTTTAAACTGCTTTGAAGATATTAAAATATAACATGTATTTGATAACAAAATGGTTTGGAAGTTTTCTTTTAGATGATAAAGGAATAAAGAAAAAAATCCTTTTTAATAAAAATGAGGAAGAAATCTTAAAAAAACTAAAAAATATTAGAGAGAACAAGGTTTTAGCTGAAGAAAGAAAGATAATTGAATCACAGGATAAAGATAAAATCATAGTAAATGAATCTAGGCTAAGTGATTTAGGTATAGTTGATAACAAAAATCCTTTTTTTAAAAAAGTAGAGATAAATCCATCAGATTTTAATTACCCTGAAGGTTTACTCCAAAAAGGTATTCTTAATCTTACAAAAAATGAAGTGAAAAATAATCTAGAAACAATTGATTTACAAGTAATTCAGATGATAGATACAGTTGATGATTTTATTCATATTCAAAATCTATTAAATGAAAGATATAATACATGGTCAGAAATTAAAACATCAAAAGACAGGATGAGCCCTTTGATTGATTCTATATCTGAGTTAGAAAAAGACATCAAAAAACTTCAGAATAAAATTGGAAATGATATGGAAAAAATTGCTCCTAATCTATCAGAAATTGTAGGTCCTCTAATAGGAGCACGATTAATTTCCTATGCAGGATCTCTTAAAAAACTAGCTTTACTACCTTCTTCAACAATACAAGTTTTAGGTGCTGAAAAAGCATTATTTAGATTCAAAAAACAAGGAGGAAAACCACCAAAACATGGAATTATTTTCCAACTTAGTGAGATAAATAGAGCTCCTAGATCAAAAAGAGGGAAAATAGCTAGAACTATTGCAAATAAAATATCTGTTGCTGTAAGAGCTGATGCGTTTACAAATAATGTTGTTTCTGATCAGATAAAAAAAGAAATTAAAGAAAAAATTAGTGAAATTAGGAATAATTAAGTACTTGATTTTTATTTTTTGCTATAAAACAAAAGAGTGGTAAGGAGAAATAATAGATATGAGTGATTTAAAAACTGTTTTAAGAGATCTTGGCGGCATCTCAATAATCATTGGTTTTGTTTCACTTGTTGCCCTAGTTATACCTCTGTACTTTGGTGAATTTGGGCAATCTAGTAGTTTTGATGCCATTGCTCCATTTTTAATTACTTCCGCTCTTTTCTTTTTAATTGGTTTTCCTCTTTATTATTTTTTAAGACACGCCGAACCAGCTGATTTTAAAAGTGCTATGGTAACAGCAGCCCTTGGATGGTTATTAATTTCAGCAATTAGTAGTATACCTTTTATTTTAATTCCATATAATAAATCGTCATTAGCTACGATGGCACCTCTTTCAGCCTTTTTTGAGTCGATGTCAGGTTGGACAGGAACTGGTCTAACGATGGTTGCTAGAGAAGATTTACTTCCATATTCGCTACAGTTTTGGCGTTCACTTATACAGTGGGTTGGTGGAGTCGGTGTTATAGTTCTTACTCTTAGTATTCTAGCACGTCCGGGTACTGGTTCATTTGTTCTTTATAAAGGTGAGGCAAGAGATCAAAAAACACATCCTTCTATTGTTTCAACTGTTAGAACCATATGGTGGATTTTTCTTCTTTATTCTGTTATAGGAATTATTTCATTAATAATAATTGGTGCAATTACTTCAGATGGTATGAATATATGGGAATCTATTAATCATGGTATGACCGGTCTTGCGACAGGTGGTTTCTCTGTTACCGATGATAGCATTTCTAGTTTTGGGGTGATTAGTCAATTAGCTATTATTGTTTTAATGGTTCTTGGAGCTATTGCTTTTGCTGCTCATTATAATTTATTGAAAGGAAGAATTAAGAAATTTTTATCTGATGCTCAGTTTAAGGCAATGATTTTATTGATAATTTTAGGAGTTATTGGTTTAACTTTCATGAATCTACATATCTATAATGGTAATTGGCTTGCATCATTAAAAATCTCAGGTTTCCAGTTTATTTCAGCAATTTCCTGTACCGGTTTTGCTTCTATTCCAGATTTTTCACAGTGGAAAGAACCTGCAATGCTGATACTTTCGTTTGCAATGATTCTGGGGGGTGCCGCTGGTTCTACTGCTGGTGGTATTAAGATATTTCGAGGAATACTTCTCTATAAAGGTGTTGGCTGGAGAATAAAGCGTTCTATTTCCACTCCTCGCCGCGTGTTTGTTCATAAACTTGGTGATAAATCTTTATCTAAAGATGATGCAATGGATTTGATCAATGAAGCAGCGATAATTTCATTTATGTGGGTTATTCTTCTATCGGCAGGTATCATTATTGTTTCAATGATTGAGCATAGTTCTTTAAGTAATACAATTTTTGAAGTATGCTCAGCACAAGGTAATGTAGGTCTTTCATCTGGAGTGACAAATATATCAATGTCGCCAATTTCAAAAAGTATGCTCATTTTTAATATGTGGATAGGAAGACTTGAAATAATTCCAATAATTGTACTAATAAAATCATTTTTTGGAATAAGGAGAAATTTAATTTAAAATTTTTTTATTCTTCAGTTTTTTTAAGAATAGTCAATTGTTCATCTTGATATTTTTTAATATAGTGGTCAATTTTTTGAATTGTAGTAAGCAATCGTATCGCTTCTTCATCTTCTGGAGATGGTGGAATACTGGACCGCGGATTGGCAACTTTTTTTTTGTGAAAATCTGTGTTTTCATATTCGGAATTTAATATTTTTCTTGCATCTTTTAGAGTTTTAATCCTTTCACTGAGTTGATTAAATTTCATATGTTATGTCCTCACATAGGTTAAGCTGTAAAAGTAATATTTTTTTTGCTAAAAAACTTTTACTAAATACTTAAGCTTTTAAGACCTGTTTCTTCATCTTTTGTTCTTAGAGCATGTATATCTGTTTTTAATATAGCTATTTCTCCTGTAACACTAACAATACCTTCAATAAAATGTCCTCCAATGGTAGTTTTATCTTCATCACCAAGTATTGCATGCAGATGAAGAATGTATTCATCATTGCTTTTGATTATATTTCCATTTAAATTCAGTAATTCTAGGGGTTTTTTAAAAGTCTGTGGAGAATAATCATCTTTTTTCTTAAAATAGCCTAAAGTAACATTTTTTAATTGACCTATACCTGATAAGATGATTCCAGTTTTGGCATTATGAATTTTACATGCTTTTTTAATCATATTATTTACATCTTCGTTTTTAAAAAGTCTTATCAATATTATGTTATTTTTTTCTTTACTATTCATTTTTAATCATTTCTGAATATTTCCAAAGAATAAATAACTTGATGTTTATATTCTTTAAAAGAATGAATTTAACAGAGTTAAATAACGTAATTAGCAATTGTAGAAAATGTGATTTACATAAAACAAGAACAAATACTGTGCCCGGTGATGGAAATGAAAATTCAGATATTTTTTTCATTGGTGAGGCACCTGGTAGAAATGAGGATATTCAAGGAAAGCCTTTCGTTGGAAGAGCCGGAAAAATTTTAGAGGAGTTGTTGGGATCTATAAATTTGAGTAGAAACGATATTTTCATAGGTAATATTTTGAAATGTAGACCGCCTAAAAATAGGAACCCTTATTCAGGTGAGATTGAAACTTGTACTCCATATTTAGATAGGCAAATTGATATTATTAATCCAAAAGTTATTGTTCCTCTTGGAAATTTTGCAACTCAATATATCTTTGAAAAATTTAATTTATCAAAAGAAAAAATTTCAAAGGTTCATGGTAAAAAATTCGAAATTGAAACGGTTTCTGGCAAAATAATTATTTTCCCTGTTTTTCACCCTGCAGTTGTTACATATAATAAGAATAAGATGGCTTTAATGAAAGATGATTTTCAAAAAATTTTAGATTGTATTTAATCATCAAATTTCTTTTTTACAAAGTCTATTAATTGTTGTTTTGTAAATGGTTTTTGTAAAAAATCTTCTTCTTTTGTAGTATCAACGCCTTTGTTGGCTCCTGGTTTCATTGAAAATAGTGCAGGGGTTTTTGTATCTGGTAACGAAGAGTCTATTAGAATCAAACCAAAATCATCAATTTTTTTTGATCCCATCAATTCAAATGCTTTTTTACTGTTTTCTGCAGTAACAACTTCAAATTCATTATTTTCCAAAATATTTTTTATCTCATCTAAAATATTTTTTTCATCATCTACGACCATTATACTTTTCATTTTATATCTTAATATAATGAATAAAATATTGTATCTTAAATTTTTTCCTAAAAATAGGGGGTAAAGAGGAGGGGTTTTTTTGAGATGCAAGAAGAGGTAAATCAAAAGAATCTCAGTTCCCCTCCACGGTTTGATCCATAAATGATTTTTTTGTTTATAATATATAAACATATCTTATTAAAATGTCAAAGTGTAAAAGTTACTCATGTGTATATTATCGACATTTAACGAATAGTTTTTGTTCACCTGAATAAGCACCTATTTATTCGTTTACACTAAATCCTTATATAAGTATGATATTTTATAAGTTATACAAAAATATAGGAGAGAGGATGGAAAACATGCAAAATATGTTTAAAAAAATAGGAAGTTGGTTATTCCTCATTGGTGTACTTATTGCACTAATCGCAGGAATAATTGTAGGTGCAGGTATATACAGTGATTCAAACGCATATATCGCAATGATACTTGGAGTTTTAGGCTTCATAGTTGGAGTTCTATCGTTCTTTGCAATAGGCTCGATAACAAAAGAAAAAGTTCCAACATTTTTATTAGGTGCTTTGATTTTGGTAATGATTGGAACAACAACACAATTTATTAATACCTGGGGCTTTGCACAAAACGAAGCTTTTGTATCCTTGTTTACTAGTTTAACCGGTTATATAGCAGTTTTTGCAGCTCCAGCAGCAGGTTTACTAGCAATTAGAGCCATATGGGATGCAGGTAAATCTGAAGAAATTGAAAAAGTAATTCCTAAAATACCAAAATAAAATATCTATCTTTTTCTTTTTTTTATTATTTATTTGTTTTTAAAGATTTTTGATTAATTAGTCCAGTTCTTTATAAAAATATTTTATCGCCCATTTATACATATTTACGATGGTCATGGTCATTAAACCACCAACAAACCCAATTAGAACCATAACCATTGGATTCATTTACTTAAGCACCACCATTTTGTTTGAAAAAAAATTTTTTGATATTGTTATTTCCTTCATTTTTGTCTTCGCCTCTTCTAAAAGAGATATTCAATTGACATAGTATAACTATATCATGATAATATTTGTCTTGCATAGTATATATATGTTTCTAATAAAAACACCAATTTGTAAAATTTACAAATTTATATTAATCTAATTATAAAAAAATAAAAGCTAAATTAAGAAAAAATGAAAATGAAGATAATCTATATGTCCATCTTATACATTACAAGGCCTGAAAGCATCTTGGGAAGAAAATATGTAGACTTTTGAGGCATATGTTCCCCTGCATCAGCAATAGCTTTCAATTCCTCTATTTTTGTCGCGTTCATTAGAATAGACATATCAAATTTATTATTATTAACAAATTTAATTGCTTCATCGTCGTCTCTAGTATATTTAACATGGTCTTCTAAATTATCCTGATTTATACTTAATCCATGTTCTAAAACGATTTTATGAAGTATAGAAACATCGAGGGTTCTCCATGTTTCTGATCTATCTTTTGCAAACTCATCCATGCTTTTTTCATCTTTTAGAGTTAGGATATAGTAACAATCTCTTAAATAAACTGCAAACTTATGTTTATGGTCTGTCTTAATTTTATTCATTATATGCTTGCTTACATTCTTTGATTTATCAATATCCATTTTTTCAATTGAAAAATATTTTTCTAGTTTTTTAATAAGTTTATCAATATCGATATCATCCATCTTAATCAGTCTGTGAGTTGGAAGAATAGATAATCCTTCATCAAACATATTTGCAAGAATTACCATTCTATAGTTAAAAGGAGCATTATCATCAATATCTCCAGTTTTTTTCTTCATTTCTTCAGAAAAATTAATTGCAGTTTGATACCTATGGTGGCCATCAGCAATAAATAAAATTTCATCTTTTAATTTATTTTTAACTTTTTCAATTAAATCTTTGTCTTCAGTTTTCCATAATTGGTGTTTAAAACCATCATAACCCTTAACATCAATCAAAGGTGAATTAATCGACTGATCAATTTTCTCTCTGATTGTATCTTTTTCATCAATATATAACAATTGAATTGGTTCAAGATTCGAATGGCATGATCTCATCAAATTCAACCTATCTGCTTTAGGTTTAGAAAGAGTCCTTTCATGTGCTTTTACTTTTTCATAATCCTGATCAAGTTTTAAAAGAACAAAAAAACCATTCATTGTTTTTTCATTTCCATCAACTTCATATGTTATTTTATATGGAAATATTGCTTCTTTATCTGACTCTAAGAGTATTTTTTCTTTAAGCCAATCATTATATAATTTTTTAGCTCTAGTATACCGATTGTTTTCATCAGCATCTTCAGATTGTTTTTTATTTAAGATTAATCTGACAAAGTTCTTATCATGTTTATCATAAAGTTTGTTTTGCATTTCTTCAGAAATAATGTCATAAGGTGGTGACATTACATCATTTAAATCTTCAATTTTTTCTTTGTTATAAGTAATACCTTTGAAAGGTTTAACTTCAACCATAAATATTTTCCTCCAAACAGATTTTAAACTCGTATAGTATTATCCATTAAAAATTTAATGTTATAAAAAATTTTTAGAAAATAGTTTATATGCATTACTCATTTTGCTTTAAGTAGGGATTTAATTTGAAATATGGTGATTTACTATTACTATTTACAGGCGTAGTTTTCTTTTTAACACTAGCATATACAATTGGAGTAAATTATTTTTTTTGGTTTTTACCTACCTTTTTATTTTTAATGTTTGTATTCTTATATTATAACCTAAAAATAAGAAAGTGAGAATAGTTAATATTAATAATGGAACAAACTTTCGCTCAAAGGAATTTTAATGAATAAATTTGAATTAGATAATAAAATAATATCAAATCTAAAAAAGATATTAGAAACATATGATCTCTGCGATCAGTGCATTGGAAGAATGATTAGAAAGAAAGATCCTAACATTCCAAACCATGTTAAAGGAGAAAAAATAAGACAAGAATTAAAGATAGATAAAACCAAAATAAAGAACTGTTTTCTTTGTGAAGGACTAATTTCTGAAATAGAAAAGTTTAGAACTCTTTTGTATGAAGAACTTAAAAAATATGATTTTGAAACTTTTTTAATAGGTGCAAAGGTAGATGAAGATATACTTGAAAAAGAAGAAGATATATATGGGCAAATAAATTCTGAATATTCTGAATCAATAAAATCTGAGATAAATAGAAAAATTGGTTTAACCTTAGAAGAAAAATTGGAAAAAGAAGTCTCTTTTCAAAAACCTACTATAATGGCTATTATAGATACCCAATTTGATATAGTATCTCTACAGATAAAATCTCTTTTTATTTATGGTAGATACAATAAATATAGTAGAGATATACCTCAAACTAAATGGTATTGTAGGATTTGCAGAGGAAAAGGTTGTAGAAAATGTAACTACTCTGGTACATTGTATGATACAAGTGTTGAAGAACTAGTTGCTAGGTTTTTTTTGGAAGAAACAGAATCAGAAGATGAATCATTTCATGGAGCAGGTAGAGAAGATATTGATGTCAAAATGCTTGGAGATGGCCGTCCTTTTGTTTTAGAACTTAAAAATCCTAAAATCAGAAATATAAATCTAAATGAAATTGAAAATAGGATAAATCAAGAATATAAAGATAAAATAAGGGTCACAAATCTTAGATCTTCTAATAGAAAGGAAGTTGCTAAAATTAAACAAAGTAAGTATAAAAAGTGTTATAGAATTATTTTTGAATGCAATAATCCAATAAATATCGAAAAACTTAAAAAGGTTGTTTTATCATTACAGGGCAAAACTATAAAACAGAAAACCCCTTCTAGGGTCGCTCATAGACGAGCAGATTTGATTAGAAATAAAACGATATATAACTGCAAAATTGAGTCAGTAGATGAAACTATAATAACACTAAAAATCGAAACACAATCAGGAACCTATGTAAAAGAACTGGTTACCGGTGATGATAATCGGACACAACCAAGCATTAGTAGTCTACTCAACAATCCCTGCAAGGTCAAACAACTTGATGTAATAAAAGTCAAGGGGGAATAAAGTTTGGTAAAAAGATCAAAAGGAATAAGAAGTAAAAGTAGAAATATACTCAGAAAAAGACCACGAGATGGTGGAATAAAGTCAATTACAAGAGCCCTTCAAAAATTTGAAGAAGGAGACTATGTGAATATTGTGATAGATTCAGGTATCCACAAAGGTATGCCTCATATCAGATTTCATGGAAAAACAGGTAAAATTGAGGGAAAACAGGGAAATTCTTACATCGTTGGTTTAAAAGATGGCAAAAAACATAAAAGCTTGGTAATTAGAAGTGAACATCTTAGGAGAGTGAAATAAATTGCCTGGAAATGATTCAAAAGAAAAACCAGTTTCACTTTCAGAAGTAAAAAATAAATTAAATAAAATAAGAAAAGAAAGAGAAGAACTTCTCTATGAACAAAAAATTGCATTAGAACATGCTCAAAAATTTGCTAAAATAAGTGCTACAGATACAAAAAAACTTATTGGCGAATTAAAAAAGCTTGATTTTTTAAAAGAAAATCATGCATATAAAATCGCAGATATATTGCCTATAACTAAAGATGATGTTAGAACATTATTTGCCAAAGAAAGAACTAATTTTGGCGATAAAGAAATTAAACAAATAATTGATGTTGTAGCTAAATATTATACAAAATAGATCAGGGAGGAAATAAAAGTGGAGGACTATGTATATGTATTAGATTATTTGCCAAAGGGTAGAGGAGATCTTCCTCCACATAAGAGATTTCCCACTGTTTATGGTGTTGGTGAAAACCAATTTACTCTTTTAGAACTTGTCCCAAAAAAAGGTACAAATTTTAATGTTGGCGAAAGAATCTATGTTGGAAAGAATTCTAAAAAAAGAGAAAAAATCGCTAAAATAAAAGGTAGAGTAACATATAAAGATATGACATCAACAGCACATGGTGAACTGCCATTTGTTTTACTCGATCTTGTAAAGGATCATGAAGAAAGATTCATAAAGTTTTATAATGAAGCACCTGCGATTTCAACTAGATATCATGTTTTAGAATTATTACCGGGCCTTGGTAAAAAAATGATGCATGATATACTCGATGAAAGAAGAAAAAAACCTTTTAAAAGTTTCAAAGAAATGTGTGATCGTATTGATTTTTTACGTGCTCCTAATAAGCTAATTGCAAAAAGAATCGAGCTTGAACTTACGGATCCTAAACAGAAATATAGATTATTTACTAGACCTCCAGTATCAAGGGGCCATTATTAGTTTATGAAAACTAAACTTGGTCAAAATTTTTTAATCGATAAAAATGTTGTTTTAAGAGAAGTTGATTATGCGGATATAAAAGATAAAGATATTGTTTTAGAAGTTGGGCCGGGTAAAGGAATTTTAACTAAAATACTTGCTAAAAAAGCAAAAAAAGTAATAGCTATTGAATATGATAAAAAGCTATTTGAATACTTGGAAAAAATTTTACCTAATAATGTTGAACTTATCAACGATGATGCAGTAAAAGTTGATTTTGAACGGATTAGTTTCAATAAAATTGTATCAAATCTTCCTTTTCAAATTTCATCCCCTATTACTTTTAAATTTTTAGAAAATAATTTTGATAAAGCTATTTTAATCTATCAAGAAGATTTTGCAAAAAGAATGGTTGGGCTACCTGGAACAAAAGATTATTCACATTTAACAGTTCATTTATATTATAAGGCATATTGTGAAATACTAGAGAAAATTTCAAAAAATTCATTTAATCCACAACCCAAAGTGGATGCATGCATTGTTAAATTAATTCGATTAAAAAAACCTCCATTCCATGTTAAAAATGAAAAATTTTTCTTAAATCTGTCAAGAACACTTTTTAACCATAGAAGAAAGATGATTAGAAAGATTATCAAAGATAATTATAATGTTAATAATATTAATAATATTCCTTTTAAAAGGAAAAGAGTGGAAAATCTAACACCTGAAGAAATAGGGAAACTTAGCGATATTTTGCTTGAAACAATAGAATAAATATATTTTTAACATTTTGTCATTTTAGCACGATAACTATATATATAAATCACGATAAAGTATATCATAACGGTGGATTGGAGGATATGAAAAAAAGAATAATGGTTGTTGATGATGATCCTGATATTCTCATAACAATTAGAAGAATTTTTGAAAAAGAAGGTTTTGAAGTATACGCTGTTGATAGTGGTATGGATTGTATTAAAGAAATTGAAAGAGGTTTTAAAGGACCTATTTTAATGGATATAATGATGCCTTTTATGGATGGATGGGATACAATTGAAGAAATAAAAAACAAGGGATTATCAAAGAATGTAATCATCTCTATACTAACCGCTAAAGGGACAAGAGATCATGAAAAAATAAAAGGGTTACAAAATCAGATCCATGATTATATTGCTAAACCATTTAATATAAGAGAATTGATTAGCAATGTAAGAAAGATGACTCTTTCTTAAATAAATTTTTTAGTAAAATTTAATTACTAAATGCCATTTTTTGCTACTGAAATATCTGGCAATGTTTTATCTATTTCCAGCCAGAGAAACCAGGAAATAGCAGATATTGGTGTAAAGTATGAAACAAATTTCCTGGTTGAAAGATAAGAAAAGACTTATTTCTTTTTTAATTTTTATAATACTATTTGTTCTTTCGCTAGATTTTTGGGGTTGGAATCAATCAAATCCTAAAATGTTAGGTCTTCCTATATGGGTCTATTATTTAATTTTAATAACTGTTTCTTTAACCCTATTCTTTTATATTTTAGCAAAAAACATATGGAGGGATGACTGATAATTTTTTTAGTTTTAGTAATGATCTATTTTATTTCTTTGTTATCTCTAGGTATTTTTGCTCATAAAATTACGAAAAAAACACCTGAAGATTATTTTCTTGCAAATAGATCTTTTGGATCAATTATTTTTTTCTTTACATTGATTGCTACAAATTTTTCAGCTTTTACTTTCCTTGGTTTTTCTGGTGCTGCTTATAAATTTGGTTTTGGTCAATACGGCATAATGGGATTTGGAACTGCCATTATGGCAGTTATGTTTTTTGTAATAGGCAGGAAAGTATGGCAGGAAGGAAAGAAAAATGGTTATATTACTCCCCCTGAGTTAATAGGTAAAAAATTCAAAAGCAAAAGTTTACGTCTTTTGTTTATGTTTGTTATGGTTATTTTTACAATACCTTATCTTGCTACTCAAGCAATAGGGGCAGGTTTTTTAATTGAGAATATGACTGGGGTATTTTGGCAGATAGGCGCCATTATTACTATTCTAATCATAATGCTTTATGTGTTACTTGGAGGTATGAGAGGGTCTGGTTGGACTGATGTGATTCAAGGTTTAATTATGATAATCGCCCTCAGTATTGCTGTTATTTTTATAGCAATTAGCCTAGGTGGTTTTGAAAATGCTAATAATTTAGCATTTGAATCAAGTCCTGAATTATTTGAGCGTCCGGGAGGTTTTTCATATTTTATACCTCAAATTTGGTTTTCATATATGTTTCTGTGGATATTTGCTGATCCAATGTTTCCACAAATTTTTTCTAGGTTTTATACTGCTAAAAATGAAAAATCTCTAAAAAAAGCTATGATTTTTTATCCGATAATTGTATCTATTTTATTTTTATTGCCTGTTCTTATCGGTGTTTGGGCCCAAGGTGCAGGAGTTCATCCGGAGAATACTGATTATGTTCTTCCAGAGATGGTTAGACTATATGCCTCACCAGTTTACTCTTTTGTTATGATTGGGGCGTTAGCTGCTTTAATGTCGACAGCTGATTCTCAGTTACTTTCATTATCTACTATGCTTTCACATGATTTACCATTCAAAAAAAGAAAAATTTCAGAGATTAGTATTGGTAAAATTATAGTTATAATTCTAACCTTTTTTGCGATTTTATTTATTGTCACAGGTTATGATACAAGTGTTGGAATAATGGGCTCTCTTGTTAAAACTACTTTTTCGGGACTTGCTGTTTTATGTCCTACAACACTTGCTGTTTTGTACTGGAAAAAAGTAACTAAATATGGTTGTATCTCAAGTATTATTATAGGCGAACTATCAGTATTTCTATATCAATATAATTTGTTACCAAGTTTTGGTTTTTTACCTGCTATATGGGCGATTTTTATTTCAGTAATTGTTTTAGTCTGTGTGAGTTTATTTACAAATAAAAAATAATTTACTTTGTAACAGTTGCAAAATAGTTGTCATAATACTTTTTTGAAACAATTTTTACAGGTTGAAATTTTTTAATTTTTAAACCCGCTTTGAGTATATCTTCTTTGAATTCCTGTTGAGAATATAAATGATAAAAACGTGCTACATCTAATTTGTCTTGCCTCCAGAATATCTCTATGTCTCCAAGCTCTTTATTTTTTTGTGTTTTATTTTCATTAAATAGATCTCTAAACTTTTCCTGTTCTCTTGACCATACAGAAATCATTGCTGAGCCTTTTTTTTCCATAATTCTTTTTACTTCTATAAGGGCTTTAACTCTGTTTTTTCTATGTTTTATGTTGTGTAAAGCTGCAATAAAAATTATGGATCCAACACTATTTTCCTTTAATGGTATATCTGTTAGAGTCGAATGAATTAATTTTACATTAATGATATCTAATTTTTTTATTTTTTTTCCTACGATATGTAATAAATTACTTGAAATATCTACTCCAATTGCTTTTTTGAAATGTTTTGATGCAGGGATTAAATGCCTTCCATTTCCACATCCTAGATCTGCAAAAACATTGTGTCTATCTTGAGTTTTTATGTAATCAAGACAGATTTGCCATGGTTTTTTCCTTGTTTTATCAAAGCTAGCAGCAATCTTATCCCATGTTTGTTCAGATTCTTTTAAATGGTTGCTATCCATTTTTTTACTCCACATAAATAGCGGGTCTTAAGGGTTGAGCGAATCTTGATTTATTTTCAGGATCATAAATTTCTTTTTCTTCTGAATTATATATTTCAATATCACACTCAAAAAAATCCTGGATATATTTTTCCGAATCTTTAAGATATTTTTTTTCGCTAATTTCAACAAGATATCTTTTTTTATCGGTTTTATTTAGTTTCATTATTTCTTGCGGTAGTTTTTTTACAAATTTTGATATTTCTTTTCCTTTCTTTTTTAGATCTGGATCTGACATAATCTCTTTCATTAAAATTCCTATATTAAGTTTGTTTTCCTCTGACATTTTTATTGCTTTTTTGTAAATATCTTGTTTCCAACTTTGTGATGTGTATATACAGATTTTTTTAGGTTTAATACTTGTAACCTTTAATATCTCGGATATGTCTTTGATCGTCTCTGAAAGGAGGTACTCACCGTTTTCTTGCTCGGGGTACACTTGTTCATTTGAAAAATTAGGATATTTTTCATTTGAAATAAATGAATCTTTACTTTCAGACCATAGTTCTTCAGATAAATGAGGAGTTATAGGGGTCATTAGTTTAATCCATTTTTTAATAAAATCACCTAATATGTCTTTATTGCCTCCGCCTCTTTTAAGATACCACTGAAGATTTTTATTACAGTCAAAAAATATATCATTAGTTGCAACTCTTAAATCATATTTTTTAAAAGCATCTTTTGTTTTTTTAATTGTGTTGTTTATTTTACTTTTAAGCCATAAATCTAGGTTTTCATCTTTTTTATCTTTTATTTTTTTAATTCTATCAATTTGTTTGTAGATGTTAGCTAGCCTATTTTTGTATTTTATTACTTTTTCTGAATCCCATTCGATATCAACGAATGTTGAACCTACATGAGCATAATATAATCTCATGGCGTCTACGCCATATTTAGTTGCTGCTTCTGCTATGTGTTCTGCTCCGCCTTTTGACTTACTAATCTTTTCTTTTCCTTTTTGAGTCACCCACCAATGAACAAATATTCCTTTTGGTCGTTTAGAACTAGGCAAAACAGCTACATGATTCATTAAAAAGACAGGAAAATGGACTGTTTTATGTTCTTTTCCACCCAGGTTGATGTTAACGGGATACCAGTATTCAAAATCTTCTCTGATTTGTTTCCAAATAGGTAATTTTGATTCTCCTTTACCTAAAAATACATAATCAAAGAATTTTTCGGTCATATCCTCTGTTTTAATTTCTTGTTGATTTACATATTTAGATATAACGTAATAAGCAGGATAAAGAGTAGAATCAGAGATTGGTTCTACGATCCATCCTTTTTTGAAAGGAAATTCTGTTCCTAGCCAACTCCCTTTTCTAATGCAAGCTCTGTCATCAAACCAATCTAAAACTCCAGGTAATTCTTTCTTATATTCCTCAGGAAAAATTTCCATTTTTTTAACATGCTCTTTTGTATTTTCTGTAAGATTTTTATCACTATATTTAACAAACCATTGATCCGGAATTTTTTTAATAATCACTTTTTTTGCACATCTGCAGACAACTTCTTCAGAAAATTCTCTCATAATTGTCGCTTGATTATTTTTTATCAATTCATCTTTGACTTGGTCTTTTATTTCAGATATTTTTATTCCAGAAAATTTTCCACACTTTTTATTTAGCTTACCTGTATGAAATTCTTTTTTGTATACTTCTTCTGTGGCTGTTTCAAGTTTTTCAGCTTCTTTTTGGTTTTTGATATTCAATCTTTCAGTCATTTCTTTTGCAGGGTTTGTTCCAAAATCTTTTACATCAATTATAGTAATTGGTTCTATATCTGTTTGTAGTTCTTTTAATGCAATATAATCATATGGTGCATGAGCGGGAACTGACATAACTATTCCTGTTGCAACATTTGGATTTGCAAAAGGCCCCGGGAGTAATGGAACTTTTCTTTCTATTATTGGTACTTTGCAAGTTTTTCCTATTAGTCGTTCACCTTTAATTTTTTTATTGAGTGGTTTTATTTTATCTATTTGATGCGATAGTTTTTCAAGTGCTTCCTTTGATACTATCCATAATTCTCCTTCTACCTCTGCTAGTTCATATGTAATTTTTGGATTTATCCACATGTTTGTAACACCATAGATTGTTTCAGGTCTTAGAGTGGCTGCAGGGAGAATTTTTCCGTCATCCATCTTAAATTTAATAACTGTAAATTCTTGTATCTCTGCATTTCCACCTTTTGATATATCTGTTTCAGATTTATCTACTGCAACTGGACCGCAATTGGGACAAAAAGGTGCGTAATGTGGTTTTTTTATTAACAAATCATTTTCATTTAATTTTTTAAATTGCCATTTTATAAATTGTTTATATCCTTTTGATATTGTACTCATTATTCGTGAATAATCAATGAGATACCCGAATTTTTTCCAATAATCATTTACATATACTTTTGAAAAGTAATTAACTACCTCATTTGGGTTTTTTAATTTTTCAATTTCATCTTTGTTAAGCCCATATTCTTTGAGAATGTTTATTGTCCGAGGGTCTTTTCGCTCAATTTTTTTTGCAAAACCAATTGAAGGAATTCCCGAAGCATGAAAACCAGCGGGAAATAAAACATCATGCCCGGTCATTCTTTTGTATCTGGCGATGATATCACAATATGTAAAACCTCTCATATGGCCTACATGTAAATAACCTGATACTCCCGGATAGGCAAAGTGAATAAAGAATTTTTTATTGTTGGTTTTTTTTGATTCATATATTTTTTCTTTATACCATTCTTTTTGCCATTTATTTTCGATTTCTATATAGTTGTATTCTTCTGATGCCATTAGTAATCCTTTGGGAATGAAAATTAAGTTATTTAATGCTTTTTCTATCCTTTTGATAAAAAACCATTTATGTTATATTTACACAATAACTTTATATAACATAAATTACAAAGTATAACTTGATAGGTGGTGAGATAAAATATGAAAATAGCATCTGAAGTAACAACCCGAAATCAGCTAAACGAATTAAAGTCAGTAATGAAAGTATTTATGGTCAATAACAGAATACGTCATTTAGCAGAACAAGCGGTTATCTATGATTTAACGGAATATTTCAAAAAAGCAAAATAGTGTAGCAATCGATTTACTGCTCACTACCCTCTTCTGCTTTTTTCTCTTTTTTACCTTTTGATGGAATTAGTTTTTTTAATTTACCAATCTTGCCAATTTTATCCTTGATCATAGAAATTTTTGAATCATTTGATTTCTCTTTCCCTTCATTTTTGTTTTTATCTTTTATCTTAAAAAGTGAAAAAAGGTTTTTAAAATTTAATTTTACTTTTTTCTCTTCCTGAATTTTTTTCTGCTTGAAATCTAGATTTACAAGATCTCCATTTTTATTAAACCCAATTTTAAAAGTAGAGGGATTGATTTCTTTATTTTCTTCGTTTTTCCACCTTATCTTGGGAAAAAGATTAACATTTTTTAAGAATTCTTTTTTTTCTTCTTCAGTTTCTATAACTAAGTTGTCATTAATTTCGTTTTTATCAATTTCTAATATTTCATTAGTCATGGGCTTTTCTTTAATTTCATGATCTATTTTGATGTTTTCAAATTCCTTTAATTCATCAATCATATGAATGATTTGTTTATGAGATTTAATAGAATCTTTTTCGTCATTAGAATTCATATATTATCTATCCCAACTTGACCCTCAGCATATTTTTAACTAAACAAAAATATCTTTTATCCTATTTAAAGTTATTATGAAAAACCAATATAATCCTATAAAACTTTTAATATTAAAAATCCATTTCCATTAAAGAGTAGGGAAACATGAGTGATGGCTCTTCATTAAGTTTTTTAAATGAGACAAAATCAAAAGACGAAATAATCAACGAGCTTAGAAATGAATTGGAAAAAACTAAAAAAGAATTACATGAAAATGTAGTTGATAAAACAGTAGAAATAAAAAAATTAGTACAAGACAGAGCAAGATTTATTGACAATTTAAGTCACGATTTAGCAACTCCATTAACTCCTTTAATATCTCTTCTCCCGATAATAAAAGAAGATATTAAAGATGAAAACACAAAAAAACTTGCAGATACTTGTTTAAAAAATGTAAAATATATTAAAAGAGTAATAGAAAATGCTAGGGAACTATCAGACATATCTGCGTCAGATTTACTTCTTAAAAAAGAAAATGCTTATGAAATAGTAAATAACATTATTGCTAGATATGATGTTGTATTCAAAAGTTATAATATTAAAATTCAAAATAATCTAAATAAAGAAACAATTGTAAAAACTGACAGAACTAGGCTGGTAGAACTTTTTGATCATTTAATTTCAAACTCAGTAAATGCAATGCCAAAAGGCGGTAAAATTGAATTTAGTTCAAAAGAAATTTCCAAAAAAAATGACAAATTTATTCAGTTTTCTGTAACAGATACAGGCATTGGTCTTAATAGAGATCAGCTCGATAGAATGTTTAATGAATTTTACAAAACTGATGATTCAAGACATAAACTTGATTCAACGGGGTTAGGCCTAGCTATTTGTAAAAAAATAGTAGAAAAACACGGCGGAAAAATCTGGGCTGATAGTCATGGGGAAGGTACAGGTACAACAATTTTATTTACAATTCCTTCTTCAGATAGTGTTTACTCCAGAAGTTTTATTAGTTAAAAAAAAATGAAAGAATTTAAATAAGGGTCGTATATTTGGCCATTTGGGGAGAGGCAAATTATGCTTGAAATAAAAGATAAATATCAAAATGCACACAATTTTGGAAAGCTAGAACTTGTTGACAGAGAAATGTTTTTTATATCTTTCAACAATAGAGATACCTAGATAATAGTTGATAGTAGATTTTGGGCAAAATCAAAAACGCCCAAAAAATCTAAACCAAATAACGTAAGGAAAAAAACAACAATTACTATCAAAATTTTAAATGCAAATTTTATTAATTTCCAAATAATAAAAACAGCAACTATTCCTATTAGAAATAAAACATATAAAGGAATGTCTAAACCTATTATATCCATTTATACCAACCATATCGTATATCTTCTTCTATAGTTATAAATTTTGTTGAAAAACTAAATTTTACAAAACTTCTAAAAACCCCTTATAATTACAGATAATGTGTACATAGAAAAAAATTTTATTAAAAAAGATTCAATAGAAGAAAGACAATATCAAATAAATATTGCTCAATCGGCAAAAGACAAAAATACGTTAGTTGTTTTGCCAACAGGTCTTGGAAAGACCATAATCGCTTTAATTTTAGTATCAAAACAATTAAAAAAATCAGAAAACAAAATCTTATTTTTATCACCAACTAAGCCACTTGTTAATCAACACTCGAATTTTTTATGTAATAATCTTGAAATAGAAAATAAAGAAATATCAATTTTTACAGGAGAAGTATCGCCTGAAAAAAGAAAGAAGTTATGGGAAAAAAGTAGAATTATTGTTTCAACTCCCCAAGTTATCCAAAATGACTTATTATCTAAAAAAATAAACCTAAAAAATGTATCTCTTATCGTTTTTGATGAATGTCACCATGCCGTGGGTGATTATGCATATGTTTTTATTTCTGAGATGTATCAAAAACAAAGAGAAGAAAGATTAGTTTTAGGGATGACTGCTTCACCAGGAAATAATTTAGAAAAAATTTTAGAAGTATGTAAAAACCTAGATATTAAAAATGTGGAAATTAAAACAAAAAATGATCCAGATGTCAAACCATATGTCCATGATTTAAAGATTAGATGGAGAGATGTTTCTTTACCTAGAGATTTTTCGTATTCAATACAACTTTTAAGAAAATCTTTATCTGATAGATTAAAAAAACTCAAAAAAATTAATATCATTGAATCGGCTTCTTTATCAAATATCAATAAAACTAAATTATTAGAAGCACAAAGAAAAATACAAAAGGAAATAAAATCAAGAAATAATCCACCTAAAATACTATTCAAAGCAGCAAGTATTCAAAGCGAGGCTATGAAGATATATTATTCTTTAGACCTAATTCAAACTCAGGGAATTAATGCTTTTTTAAACTATTTTAATAGAATGAAAAGTGAATCTCAGACAAAAAATAGCACTAGATCTTCTAAAACACTTTTGAGAGATAATGCTATTCTTGAGGCTGTAGCTCATGCAAAAACACTTGACATTGAACATCCTAAAATAAATGAGGTTAGAAAAATAGTTGAAAAACAGATTTCAAATAACAAAAAATCAAAAATAATTGTGTTTACACATTATAGAGATACTTCAGCATATATTGCAAAAAATCTTGAGGAAATCGATAATATCAATCCTAAACGGTTTATCGGCCAGGCGCCCAAACAAAATGATAAAGGACTAACTCAAAAAGAACAGGCAGAAATTATCGAGGGTTTCAGAAAAAATAAGTATAACGTACTTGTAGCAACATCTGTTGCTGAAGAAGGCCTTGATATTCCTAGTACGGATCTAGTTGTATTCTATGAACCAATTCCTTCAGAAATACGTTTCATACAAAGGAGAGGGCGAACTGCTAGAAAAATGTCAGGGGAAGTAATTATTTTGATAGCTAAAGGGACACCTGATGAGGGTTATTATTGGTCCGCTAAAAGAAAAGAAAAACGTATGCGTAGAGAACTTGAAACCATTAGAAATAAACTTGATAGAACATTTGAAAACGCTGATGATTTTTATAAAAGACAAATCAAAGATAAAAAATCACAAAAAAAATTAAGTGAATATGGTAATAATCAAAAAAATAAAACTAAAATTGTTGTAGATCAAAGAGAATATCGGTCAAATGTGGCAAAGAATTTAACATTAAAAGGAGTTGATATTGAGGCGCAACAACTAGATGTCGGTGATTACATATTATCTTCAAGAATTGGTGTTGAAAGAAAAAATGTGGATGATTTTTTGAGTTCTTTAATTAACAAAAATTTATTTAAACAGATCTCAAGGTTAAGAAGTGCATATTCTAGACCATTACTGGTTCTAGAGGGCGAAAATGTTTTGACACGTAGAAATATCAACCAAAATGCAATTTTTGGAAGTCTTGCATCAATTTCTATTGATTATGGAATACCAATAATTACAACTCATGATGAAAAAGAGACTGCTGATCTATTAAGAGTTATTGCTAATAGAGAACAAAATAAAGACAAAAAATCAGTGTCTATCAGAGGAGAAAAACCTCAAATGTCACTAAGAGAACAACAACAATTTCTCGTTGAGGGGCTTCCTTATGTATCATCAATTCTTGCTAAACGTTTGCTTTATCATTTTGGAAATATTAAAGACATTGCAAATGCGTCAGTTGAAGAATTAACTGAAGTAAAAGGCATAGGTAAGCAAATTGCAGAAGAAATTGTTAGTCTTTTTAATAAAGAGTATCTAAATGACTGATTTTTTCCCAAATATTTTTATTTAAAACCTTTATACAGTGCTGGAAGTATCAAATATATTTAGGGTGATTTGCTATGTCAACGGAAAATAAAATTGAACAAGTATGTGATGGACTTGATATGCTAAATGAAGATAATTCGATTCCAAGAAATATAAGACGAGGTGCTGAAGAAGTAAAAACATCTCTATTAAATGAAAAAGATCCTTTGGATGTAAGAGTTGCTACTGCTTCTTCAAGATTAGATGATATGGCTAATGATCCAAATATACCACTTCATGGCAGAACACTTATTTGGAATATTATGAGTGTACTTGAGGAGATAGCATAATAAAAGATATAATTTGTACTACTTTTTGTAATAATAAAATATATAAGATAGAAGTATCTAATTAATTTGAAGAGGATATAATTTATGATTAGAATTGGCCCAGCAGGAATTCCATTATCATGTAAAGGCAGAACAAACAAAGACGGATTAGTTTACACTCAAGAAGTACTTGATTTAAACGCTATGGAAGTTCAATTTGTTAGAGGACTTTATGTAATGGAAGATGAAGAAGCAAATTTTATGAGAGAGTTTGCTGAAGATTACGATATTGAATTACATGTTCATGCTCCTTATTATATTAATTTAGCTGGAACTGGTGATGAACTTGATTTAAGTATTGATAAAATTTTATATTCAGCTGAACTTGCTGATAAGATGGGTGCAAAAACAGTTGTTGTTCATCCTGGTTTTTATGGTGATGATACACCTAAGAAAACAATGAAAAAAATTACTAAAAGTGTTAAAAAAATCCATTCATCAATGAAGAAAAACAAGATCAAAGCAAAACTTGGTCTTGAGACTATGGGAAAACAAAAAGTATTTGGTAGTCTTGATGAAATAATTGAAATTTGTAAAAATGTAAAAGGTGTTTTTCCTGTTATAGGTCTTGGTCATATTCACGCTAGGAATAATGGGATTCTAAAAAAACGTGAGGATTTTGAACTCGTATTTGAAAAGCTTGAAGATTTAAAACTTGATAAATATCTAATTCATTTAACTGGTGTTTTATATGAAAATGGTAATGAATATTATCATATTCCTATCAAAAAGGGAGATATGCCAATTAATCCTTTGATTGAATATATTCTTGATACGCAAAAAGATGTAACATTTATTTCTGAGTCTCCTCTTGTTGAGCACGATGCAGTATATATCCGGCTTCAAGTTGAGAAAGCTCTAATGAAAAGAGTTGAAAGAGAAGAAGCAGATTACAGAGATCTTTCGGAGATTATATGAGTAGTGAACCTGTTTTCAAAAAATCTGTAAATTATATTCAAAAAAAATTAAAAGATATTCTTTTAGCTGTTTCTCAAAAGGATATTGATAGATGTAAAAAACTTTTTTTAAATTCAAACAGAATCTTTGTATATGGGGCAGGCAGATCAGGTCTTGTTGCTAAAGCCTTTGCAATTAGACTTGTTCATTTAGGAAAGCAAACTTTTGTCGTAGGTGAAACAATAACTGCTCCTGTAAAAGAAGGGGATCTAGTTGTTATTGTTTCTGGTTCTGGTGAGACCATTCCTGCTGTTATGACTGCTGAGATTGCAAATAACTTGGGTGCTAAAGTAATTTCAATCACTGGTAAAAAAGATTCAGATATTGCTAAATTTGCGGATATCACTCTTTTTATTTCCGCAAATTGTAAAGAAATTGAACGTGAAAAATATGCGCCACTTGGAACTTTGTTTGAAGCAAGTGTATGGATTTTGTTTGATGGAATTATTGCTGATCTACTCAATAGCATAGGCGAATGTGAAGAAGATATGCGTAGCAGGCATGCAACACTTGAGCAATAATTTACTTTTTTGAGTAATATCTTTTCATTAATATTAGAGTTAAATTACATATTATACTAAATAGATTAGCTGCAATTACTGCTATGGATCTAATTAGGATACCATATGTTAACCATAGGAACATACCAAATGCAAGTAATGTTGGCATATAATATGAGACATCATCTAGTTTTTTAGTTTTATACCCTTTTATTAGCTGTGGAATAAAACCCATTGATGTTAGACTTCCTGCTAGTATTCCAATTAATTCTATAGTAAAACCATTCATTATTAGATTCCTAGTGAAGTAAGATTTCTTTTTAAATTTTTTTAATCTCAAATTTTAAATAAGTTTTTGTATCAAAAATCGTATTTCACTATACTATCACGGGCCCGTGGGGTAGCTTGGCATCCTTCTACCTTGGGGTGGTAGTAACTCGAGTTCAAATCTCGGCGGGCCCATATTCTCCAACAGGAAAAAAAACTGTGAGATTGATGCTTTTTTTGCAAACAATCTTTTACCTATATTTTTATTATCCACCAGTCGGGTGCTTCAACATGAACAAATAAATTTTTTTTATCTGCGAATTCAAATACTGCTCTATGTACATTATCCTCATTTGAATTTCCTTTGATATCGTGCCCTCCAATGATTCCACCGGATTTAACCTTTTCATAATATATGTTTATATCCTTTTTCACATATTCATACTCATGATTACCATCTATATAAACCATGTCAAGATCATCAGGAATGAAATCAACAGCATCTTCAGATTTCATCTGCAGAGGAACAACACGATTAGCATATCCGTTCAGCACAAACAATGCTGTTTTAAATGAGGAAGGAAGAGCTAGTTTTAGTAAAACATTTTTTTCTTTTTCATAATCTTGGTATTTCTTATAGGGATCTATAAGGAACATTTTTTTTACATCAAGTTTTTTAAACATTCTGCAAGCGTTGGTACCAAAGAATACCCCGATTTCAACTATTTTTAGAGGATACTCGTATTTTTCAGCAACGAAATTAAGCATGGGACGATGGACATCATATTTAACGAAATTATATATTTTATATGCTAATATTACGCTAAGTCCTACCAAAATGGGTAGTAACCAATATATCATATAGATAGTATTTGAAGATCAATAAAAAATTTTTGGGTTTTTAAGACTTTTTATTTGTTGCCAATAATCTTGATCTTATTTTTTATTCAATTCGTTAATTAAAATAAATAGTATATTTTTTTGTAAAATGAAAACAATTATTCTGACCTTGCTAAAATCATTTTTTATAAAAAAAACTCAAAAAAAAGATATTAAGAAGGGAAAAAAGTTTTAATAAGATTTAATTTCCCTTTTTTACAAAAAGCAGTGTAAAAACAGTAATCATCGTAAAAGACCCCAGAAAGACCTACAATAATTCTCAGCGATCCCACGAATTATGTATTTATATATGATTCTTTAAATAATTCATTAATTTTAAATATTTAGAAGTTTATATTATAAAGTGAATTAAATGTTTGACAGAGAAAACTTTAAATCATTTATACCTGCAAAAGTAGAAATGCCAGAATTAACACTAAAAGCAATGCTAGTCGGAGCATTCTTAGCAATTGTCCTAGGGTCAGCTAATGCTTACTTTGGATTATATGCAGGAATGACAGTTTCTGCAGCAATACCTGGAGCAGTTTTAGCTTTTGCTTTACTAAAACCATTAAAAGGAACAATTTTAGAAGTAAACATTGGTATGATGGGGGCCGCAGCAGGAACGGCACTTGCTGCTGGTGTAATATTTACAATTCCAGCAATGGTACTACTTGGCGCATGGACTGAAATTCATTATCTTGAAACTACTATTATTGCAGCACTTGGTGGCATACTTGGTGTGTTATGGATGGTTTCACTTAGACGTGCTCTTATAATTAAAACTGATTTACCTTTTCCTGAAGGTGTTGCAGTCGCAGCTGTTTTAACAACTACAGTTGGAGGAAAAAAAGCAAAGAAAAAACGAGAATCAGGCGTTAAACCAGTCTGGTTATTGATTGGAGCTTTATTAGGTGCTTCATTAAAATATGCCCAGGTAGGACTTCATGCATTAGCTGGAAGAATACAAGGAATTATTAGTATAGGAAAATATAATATTGGACTCCAAAACAATGAGGGAATGTTATATGGCGGAATTGCAACTTCACCTGCACTTCTTGGTGTCGGTTGGATAATTGGGCCAAAAATATCATCGTTTGTATTTGTCGGTGGTCTTATTGGTTGGGTTATTATTGCTCCTCTCGTATCACTAGCAACTGGTATTCCAACACCTATCACTGAAGCTCAAATTACTGATGCTATTTCTCTTGGAGGCGGAAATCTTGAGGTTGGAAAAGTAATCTGGGGTTTTTTTGAGATATGGGGTAACTACATTAGATACATTGGTGTAGGTGCAATGGTTGTAGGTGGACTATATACAATATTTAAATTACGTCATAACTTAGCAGATGGAATAAAAGAGGCAGTAATAGGAATAAAAAGTGGGCATAAAGATACAAAAAAACGAACTGATAAAGATCTTAATTTTAAATATGTATTTTTAACTATAGGTGCACTTACAATACCGGTTTTTCTAGTTTATGTATGGATATCAAATAATTATTTTATATCTGGAATAATGGCAATTTTTGCAATATTGTTTGCTTTTATTGCTAGTGCTATAGCTGGATACATGGCAGGTCTTGTAGGCTCATCAAACAATCCGACTTCTGGTGTTACAGTTTCTGTGCTACTTTTAACATCTTTAATTCTTTTTGGACTGGGGCTTGGTGGAAGTACAGCCGCATTTGGGATAGCTTTACTTATAGCCGCAGTAATTGCTTGCTGTGCAGCAATTTCAGGGGACGTCCTTCAATCTATGACTGCAGGTCAAATGATTGGTGCAACGCCTTATAAGCAGCAGATCGCTGAACTCATAGGGATACTTGCAGCAGCACCTGTACTTGCATTTGTTGTACAAGCCCTTGATAAAGCATATGAAATCGGCAGTATCAATCTACCTGCGCCACAGGCTTTTCTAATGAATGGTGTAGTTAGAGGCGTTCTTGGTGGAGATATGGTATGGCCGTTTGTTTTAGCAGGGGTAGTTCTTGCACTTGTTTTAATTCTTATAGATATACCTGTTCTGCCAGTTGCTATTGGTATATATCTTCCATTTACTCTTGCAACACCAATATTTGCTGGAGGAATAATACGTTATTTAACAGATAAAAAAATTAAAAAATACTTTGGTAATGGCGATGATGAGGAATCAAGTGAGTGGGAGCTTGCGATAAAACAAACAGAAGTAAAACCTAAAGAAAAAATTGTAAGAACTGGTTTATTATTTACAGCAGGTTTAATTGCAGGTGAAGCTTTAACTGGTGTTGTTGTAGCTTTCTTAATTATTATGGGGCTTGATTTTGTAATGTTTGATATCCCACCAACACTACCTTCATTGATTTTGTGGTTATTCATTGCAGTATTAGTGTTTTATATACCACTTAGGGAAATATACAAAAATAAAAAATTGTTTTGAAAATAATTTCTAAAAAATTTATTTTTCTTTTTTATTTCTCTTAATTATTTTTGAATCAATCTGTTTACCTAGATCTTCAGTTATTTCATCGAATTTACCACTTACTATCAAGTTTACTCCAACCAATGCAGTTATTATCCCCGAGATAGTACTAACTAAAAGAGATAATAAAACTCCTTCAACAGTTGTTTGTTTTCTGCCAAATATTTTAAACCATTTTATAAATTCTAGAACCACTGCTGATGCCATTGTAGTTACAGCTACTAAAAAGGCCATAGCATATCTATTCATTATAAGACCATCCCAGTATATGTGTAAAATATATATTATTGCAAACGAAAAAAAAGCAGTTAATACAGAAAACAGAACCTGAGTTATAACTATAAAACCAGGTATTAAATCATATGCGTTTAGTAGGATTCCTGCAGTATTTAAACCAAAAACAGTAGCAATTAAAACATCTATGGACCAAGGTAAATCAAAAGGAGTATCTTTTTTTAGGATTTTTGGTAAAAAGGTAATTATAATACCAACTAGTGCACCTATCACCCATATCCATTGTTTAACTAAAATTGCTAGAATTAAAGTAATTATTATTACTGTCTGTGTAAGATATGATGCAATAATTTCTTTTTTATCATCGTTTACAGCCATTGTTTCTAAATACTTTCTTTTTTATATGAAACTATTGGAATTTTTATATATGATTTAACAAAAAAAAATTAATTTCTTATCATAATATCATTTTATATAGTCCCTATTTTTTTGCAATATGATCAAATATGGGCAATAAGGAATTACCTGGTTCAGAAAGAGAATGGAAAAAGAAACTTTCCAAAGAAGAATATAAAGTACTTAGAAAAAAAGGTACTGAACCTCCTTTTACTGGTAAATATTTGACCAACGAAGAGAAAGGAATTTATCTATGTAAAGGATGTAAAAACAAATTATTTTCTTCTGATACAAAATTTAATTCTGGTTCTGGTTGGCCAAGTTTTTATGATGTTATTAATGAGAATTCAGTCGAATTAAAAAAAGATTTTAGCCAGGGGATGCTTAGAACTGAAGTTTTATGTAAAATTTGTAATGGTCATCTTGGTCATGTTTTTAATGATGGTCCAAAACCTACTGGTAAACGGTATTGTATAAATTCAGTATCTGTTGATTTTAAAAAAACTAAATAAGTTAAGGTAGAAATAAAAAGGTTTATACTGCAATTTTAATGCTTAATCTATCAGCTAGTTCTTTGTATCTATTTCTAATTGTAACTTCTGTAACACCTGATGTTTCTGCGATTTCTTTCTGGGTTCTTTTTTCACCTGATAAAACAGATGCCATGTATAATGATGCAGCAGCAAGTCCTATTGGTCCTCTGCCACTTACAAGTTCTTTATTTGTAGCTTTTTTTAGGATATTGTCGGCTTTTGCTCTAGTTTTTGAACTTAAGTCAAGATCGTTACAGAATCGTGTTAAGTATTGTTTTGGTTTAGTTGGTCTGAGGTTTAGTTTTAATGATTTATTTATATGTCTATAGTTTCTACCAATTTCTTTTCTTTTTATCCCTGTTTTTTGGCTTATTTCATCAAGTGTTCTTGGAACATTACATTGTCTACATGCTGCATATATCGTTGCAGCAACTACTCCATCTATGCTTCTACCTCTAATTAGGTTTTTATCCATTGCTTTTCTATAAATCATTGCTGAGTTTTCCCTTACCGATCTTGGAAGTGCAAGGGAAGAAGACATTCTATCAAGGTTTCTTAGTGCTTCCATTAGGTTTCGTTCTTGGTATTGGCTTGTTCTAAGCCTTCTCTGCCATTTTCTTAGCCTATATACTCTAGATCTATTTCTGTTTGGTATTGATCTTCCATAAAAGTCTCTATTTTTCCAATCTATTGTGGTTGTAAGTCCTTTATCATGCATTAATGGTGTCATTGGCATTCCTGTTCTTGCTCTTTTTTGTTTTTGTTCGCTATCAAAAGCACGCCACTCTGGACCGTAATCTATTAAGTTTTCGTCTATAACAAGGCCACATCTGTTACAGACAATTTCTGCTCTGTTGTAATCTTTTGTAAGTTTTTCGCTTTTACATTCAGGGCATTCAATTATTTCCTCTATTGAATTTATTTCTTTATTTTTCATAATCTCTTCTCACAATTTCTATTTATTTATCAATATATATGTATAACTACTTCTATATAAAGTTTTGGTACATTTATATCGATAATCAACGTTTTAAAAAAGAAAAAACCTTATAACATAAATATTGCTAACCAAAAAATTAGTGATACAAAATATGGAAAAGTCAAGTGGAGCAGTAATTTATAAAGAAGATAAATTTCTACTTTTAAAGTATAGTATCGGTCACTGGGGATTTGTAAAGGGACATATCGAAGAAGATGAATCAGAAAAAGAAACAATGTTTCGAGAAGCATTTGAAGAAACAGGGCTAAAAAAAGAAAATCTAAAATTAATTGATGATTATAAAGAAAAAATAAGTTATTATTTCAAAAAAAATAATAATACAATTTATAAAGAAGTAGTTTTTTTCTTAGTAGAAAGTGATACTTTTAATGTAAACTTATCTCATGAACATCAAGATTATGAATGGTTTAAATATAATAAAGCACTTGATAGATTGACTTTTAAAAATTCAAAAATTTTACTCAAAAAAGCAAATAGAATATTAAAAAAATAAAAGATTATTTTTCTTTGTTATCTTCTTTTTTAGGTTTTTTTATCCATACAGTTCTTTGAGGGAACGGAACAGTGACTCCTTCCTCTCTGAACCTTTTATCAATCCCTGTTCTTATTTCACTCATAGCTCTCCATTGGTTCATTACATCTTCAACCCAAAAGATAACCATGAACTTAAGTCCAGAGTCCCCAAATTCAGTGAACCTAACAAATACATCAAATCCTTTTTTTACTATAACATCAGGATGGCTTTTTGTTACTTCTTCTAGAATCTTATAAACTTTTTTAAGATCAGAACCATATGCAACGCTAACCTCCACTTTTTTTCTAATTTTTGTGTCCGGCTGAACGATATTTACAATTTTTTGATTTGCAACTGTGTTGTTAGGTAAAACAATCGATTCATGTTCAAATAGACTATATAATTTAGTAGATCTCATACCAATATTAAGTACTTTACAATATTCCCCGCTATCAAGTAAAATTATGTCTCCAATTTTAAAAGGTCTATCTAGAAGTAGGTGAATTCCGCTGAAATAATTTGAAAGAGTGTCTTGGGCGGCAAAAGCAAGAACAAGACCCATCACACCTGCACCAGCCAGAAGCGCTGTAACTTCGATTCCCACAGCACTTAAACCAAATATTAGACCTCCAATAACAATTATGACAACTCCAACTTTGTTTAATACCGGCTTTAAGGTTGTAGCAAATGTACTATCTTTACCACCTTTTTTCTTTGTTATCTCATCTAAAACTTCATTAAATACCCTATAAAAGATATAAATTCCAAATATTACAACAATCAAAAAATATATTTGAAATAACGAAGCCTGGTACCCAATATTTATTCCAAATCGAATTATTGAGACAATAAGCCCATATAAAAATATAATCAGAAAAATCGGTTTTCTAACAATTTCAATAACTGCATCATCAAACTCTGTTTTGGTTTTTTTTGCAAGACCAAGCAATATATATTTTATTATAAAGTAAATAACAAGTGAAATTATTATCCAAATAAATATATTGATAAGTAAAGCACCATAAGAATTGTTTAAAGGAGCGGGTAGTGGATTTGTAAAACCACCGAAAATTGTGTTTTCTCTCCCGTCATAAATTCCAACGATATTTATACTAAAATCTTTTTCAATAGTAGTTTTATCAGAACTATTGAGAGGTCGATATATAAAACTTATACTGCCTTTTAGATTTTCAACATCGGGATACTTAGGTATTTTAAAATTAAGAGTTACAACCTCATAGGTGTTTTCTGAAGACAATACAAAATTAGAAGGAGCAATATTTGTAGCCCAATCTCTTAATCCATTCACCTCTACATTTACAGAATAATCAATGGATGAATTTTTATATACTGTCCAATAAAAAGTTTCTTCAGTATTCATTTCCACTTCTTTTAGATATCTATCATCCTCACCAACATAGGGTTGAGCTGATGAAATATTGATTAAACCCAGAAAAAGTATAGAAAAAACGATATAAATAAAAATTTTTAATTTGAAGTTTTTTCTCATAATCTCCCCTAATAAACAAAGTTAAATAATTAGACATTCTTTTAAAGTTTGTCCTTTATATTAGAAATTATCTTGTTTAAAACAAATTTTGTATGACTTTATTCCATCCAATTGGCCCTATATCTGGAGCAAGATTATATTTTTTAGAACAATAAGTGTTATCTTTTTTCTTTACTAAATATCCCTCATCTACATTATCAAGCATAGTAAAATCATTATGTGAATCTCCAAATCCATATGAATATATTTCCCCATATTTTTTCTTATATAGTTCATTTAAAATTTTTACAGCTTTACCTTTGCTGTTATTTTTTGCTAGGTGATAATATCTTCCGCCTATCATACATTTTAGTCCTAATTTTTCAATTTTCTCTAAAAGCCTTTTTTCATCTTTTTTATCAACTAATTTAAATGGAATTTCAAATTCTCTTTTTTTAGCAAGTGCTGCTTCATTCAAACTTAAATTAGATGATTTTGCAATTTCTTCAAGGTTCATATCAATAAAAGATCTAATTCTAAAGTCTTGTTTTAACTTATCCAATATTTTTAATAGATAATCATATTTCTCACCTAGAATTATTGATTTATATTCATCAATGATTTTATCATACTTGAATTCAAATGAAAAATAATCTTTTTTAATGAATATTGCTCCACCATTTTCAGAAATAAAAGGGTGTGTATTATCTAGTTTTTTGCGGTATAATTCTATTTCAAATCTAGTTTTACTAGTACAAAAAACCAAAGGAACATTTATATTTTTTAAAAGATCAATACCAGGTTTAGATTCTTCAAATGAATAATTATCATGATTAAGAATTGTCCCATCTAAATCAGTATAAACAATTTTTTTCATGTTAATAATAAAAAAGAAAGATTGTTTAATAAAATTATACAAAAAAATAAAAAATTTAGATTTCCATTCGTATGTCCAGTTTTCTAGCTAATTCCTTGTATCTGTTTCTTATTGTAACTTCTGTAACTCTTGCTACATCAGATATTTCTTTTTGAGTTCTTCTTTCACCAGATATAACTGAAGCAATATATATCGATGCAGCTGCAACACCAACCGGGCCTCTACCACTAGTTAATTCTTTTTCGATAGCTAGATTTAAAATATCTACGGATTTCTTTTTTACTTTCTGGCTGAGATTTAAATCCCCTATAAATCTAGTAATATAATCAAGTGGTGAAGGAACAGCCATTTTAAGCTTGAGTTCTCTGACTACAAATCTATATGTTCTACCAATATCTCTTCTAGAAATGCTGGTTATACTACTAATCTCGTCAAGTGTTCTTGGCATACCTGCTAGCCTACAGGCCGCATATATTGTTGCTACAACTACGATTTCTACACTTCTACCCCTAATTAAGTTCTTTTTAGCTGCTTGCCTGTAAAGCATTCCTGCTCTTTCTCTAATGCTTCTAGGTAGATTCATTCTAGATGAAATTCTACTTAGAACAGAAAAAGCCTCAGCAAGACTTCTTTCAGATGCGCTACTTATTCTTGTCCTTCTCTGCCATTTTCTAAGTCTGTAAATTTGCCCTCTGTTTTTTGTAGGGATTGATCTACCATATGCATCTCTATTTTTCCAGCTTATAGCTGTGCTTAATCCTTTATCATGTATGGTATATTTCATTGGTGGTCCTGCTCTTGCTTTCTTTTTATGTTGTTCACTATCAAAAGCACGCCACTCTGGACCATGATCTGCTAAGTCTTCGGTTACCACAAGACCGCAATCTTCACAAACAATTTCACCCCTACTATAATTTTTTGCAAGGTTTATACTGCCGCATTCAGGACACTTTGTTTTATATTCGATTTTCTGTTTGTCTTTTTTATTCAACTTTAACCCTCATATTATATTTTATAACCAAAAAAACTTTATTTCAAATTATATCTTCTAGGTCACTGTCTGAATATTATTGAAATAATTTTTATTAATCATAATCTCACAATATAAATTACTTTGAATCTATAATATTTTTTTCTTGTTATAAAAGTTTTTTGGTATATTATTAGGTTTTTGTAGGATTTACATGAAAAAATAGTAAAAAAATAAAAAAATTAGGTTGTTTTTGTTCAATTTAAAAAATCAAACAAAGATAGGAATTGTATTTTTTCAACCAATCTTATGAATATAGATTTTTCTATTAAAAAATCCAGAAAATTAAAATTATATTTTTTTGTTTTTGGACAATCAATAACTAGCATCCCCCATGATTGGCTTACAACCTCGTTTTCATCTTTTGCAAGTGCTTTTATTGTAAAAGTGCCTTTTCTTCTAAATGAATGTGATATTGTTACCTCTTCGCCAGAATTGTAGGGGCCCACCCAATCTTCAATGTTATTATCCCCCCATTCTATATAGAAATATACATCATCGCTATCTGGATCCGTAGAACTAAACGTAAAATCATATTCTTTTTTGATTTCTCCATGTGTTGGACCCTTTATTTTTGGAGAAGAAGGAGGGCTGAAAATTCCAACCGAAATAGGATCAGACCATTCACTTTCTGAACCATGACTATCCTTAGCCTTTACTCTCACTTGATACGTTCTAGACCCTCCCCAACTATGAGCTGCAGTACATTTTTCATCGGATTCATAAGGTCCAAGCCAGCCACTATCTGTGCCATCATTCCAGTCAAATAAATAATATATTTGATCTTTATTAGAGTCAGTTGTTTTAGTTGAATAAGAATAACTTTCATATATTGCCCCGGAAAGAGCCCCGTCAGGAAGTTCTGGTTTATTAGGCGGATTATTTTCATTGAAAATTGCTAAGAGTATTCCATCACCAAACACATCTAATACTGTTTGAGAAATATATTCATCTTCAACACTGATATCTCCTTCAACATACCACTCGGAAAAATAGTATGAATCATCAGTTGATACAGCTTCTAGAGAATATTTTCCAGAATCAATATAGCATCCTGAATTATTAGTAAAATCATTATCTTCAACTTTAATATATCCTGAAAAGTCTGGTTGAACAAAAAAGTATAATGTATTAAATTCAAATGTAAAAACTGCTTTTATACTCCCATTATTGTTTACAGTCATTTTTGTATCTTTAGAATTGTAATGTTCAACTGAAACGCCACCAGTACATTCCCATTTGTCAAACGCGTAATATTCTTCTGATAAAGCTGAAATATCATATTCTTTATTTGATAGAAGCGTTGACTCATTATCATAGTATGTACTTTGCTCAAGAAGTATCGACCCACCTTCAATAGGTGATACATAAAAATCAACAGTTCTTTTTGGATCGGGGACAAGATAAATAGATTTAGAAGTTTCATCTTCTAAATTTCCATATTCATCAATTAACTTGATTTCTAAACTATACATTCCATTATTTCCGCCAAGCGAACTTGTATTAATTATTCCATATTCAACTTGATGATCGGTTATTAACCATGTTTTTTGATTTGAATCAATAATGTTACCGGAGGGATCTTTTAGATAACAAATAGCTTTAACATTAACTGAAGTTCCATCTCCATCATTTCCAACATCCGCATCAATTTTAGCTTTAATGCTATCTTTTGCACCATCATCATTTGAATCATATGGTTGATATTCAACATTAAAAATTTCTTCATCTGCAGCTTTATAGGAAATTTTCATTATCTTTATAGCTAAATCATCTTGGTGAAAAACTGAAGAATCATCATATGCTTGTGCTCCAACAAGTATTTCTCCTTTACTATTTACATATTTATCTGAATTAGTTGTAAAGGTATGAGTTTCCCATTCATAATTATCATTATCTTCACCAGCTCCACCAATATTTGAATAGGAACCCCAAGTATCATCCCAGTTATAAACTAATGCATCAGGGCCATCTGAAAACCATCCTACATCTTTATACAAAATATCATATTTTAAATATTTAACTGGCCCTTCATCAATATCAAAAAGATATTTTGCTCTAACACGATTTTCCTCTGCCCATATTCTAATAGAATTTGTTTCATAAGGGCTTTCCCAACCGCCTCCATTACCACCAATCTTTTCGACATCTTCAAAATTTTTACCATCAACCTGAAGACTTTCTTCAGAGTGCCAACCGCCAATTCCTTTAGAAAGAGAAGTATATCTTTCATTTTCTTTTTTTATATTGCTTTTGTTACTAATACAAATGGCACCCGCAAAACTAGAAAAAATAAATAAAAAAATAATTGATAAACTAATAAATTTATTTTTTAACATTTTTAAAAATCCTCTCCAATATTAAAAATCTCAAATATATTTCTTAAGAAAGGTAATTTCAAACTATCTCTGAAACTATTTTTTATCCTGGGCATCATTATATTAAAGGTACTCCATGAACTAGCAGCTCCATTTGAATCAACTGCTTTAGCTCGTAAAACATATCCTCCTTGGTCATACCAAACATGATATGCTTCTATCTCAACACCTGTTGCTTTTGGACCAATTATTTCATGTTGAGATCCATCATTCCAGTCAATTACATAATATATATCATCTCCTTCTGGATCAGATGACTGAAAAGTATAACGATGTGTCGTACCTGCTTCTCCTTCACTTATGCCATTTATAATGGGTATAGTTGGTGGATTACTTGAAGTAGCACCTTCAAAAATATAGATTAAAAAATCATCCCACAAACCATTAGTTGAAAAATCCAAACTATCATATTCGTGATCATATGTACAATCAGGTAAATATATCGAAAGCCCATGTGAATTTTCATTATAACTATCATGTTTTTCAGAAGTAACCGTGTATTCGATTTCATTTTTTACCTCCTCAGAATATTGTTGAATTGCATAATCATAAATATTTTCAGATATCAACTGAGCAAAATGATATATATCACAAGATTCCATATATTTTTCAACATTACTAAAAACATTTAGAACTTTATCTATATATTCTGAAGAAGATAAAGCTGAAGCAAGATTACTGATAGCATCTGTTAACGCATTCAAATTTGAAACATCTATTGTTGATAATGTAATCTGATACCCTTCATAATGTGTTACAAAATATTCGCCAAGTTTTTCACCATCTGTGTTTTCATAATTATCAATTAAATCAGCTAAAGAATCTTCATAATTCCATCCGTCTGCAGGCTCTGTATTTTCTGAAGCAGTAAAGAAATTACAAAAATTTTTTAATTCGTAAGCAACTTCAATTTCACCCATCAAACAAGCATCAAAGCCTAGTAAGTCAATCTTAAATGAAGAATCAGATGTAATCTCTGATAGAGCATTTTTTAACTCATATAATTTTAGAACATCATAATTAGTAATATCTTCACAAATATCTTTTCTCCCATTTTTATTAGATAGTTTCCAACCTGATCCATGATCCCAAAGAATTAAACAATATTTTTCAGCTGGAAAATTACTCATTGACCAGGTTGCAAAATCTATAAGTTCTTGAGGGTCACCCATATTTGCTTCCCCGATATCCATTATAGCATTTTCTGGAGTTGGAACCATATCTTTTAAAATATGGAATCTTTTACAACTAGTCCAATCCCCAAACGAGTAATCATACCCATCAACCCTATCAAACTGGACTACAATATTAACATTTTCAGTAGATCCTACAGCAGACATTTCTAAAAAATCATCTATTGCACTGCTTTCAAGATTATTATCACCATCCAAATAAATCATTAAAGTCCAGGAAGAATTAGCATTAATTGTTTTATTTAGAATTTCATTATTTTCTTTATCTATTTTTATTGCACCAGCATATATACTCCCAACCAAACAAAAAATCATTAAAAATATGATTAAAAAATTTTTTTTAATTTATATCACCTCTCTACAAATTTCTTTTCCAAAAACATTTTTAAATACCTCATAAAAATTTTCTAATTTCAAAAAGAATTTGATCTTACTCTTTTTATTAATTTCAATGTTTAATGGTTCAGACCACTTGCTTTCATAACCATAAATATCAATTGCTTTCACTCGAATATTATATTCTCCTATTTCAGACCAATTATGTTTTTGACTAACTGATTCACCTGAATTATTATAATCAACACAACTATAGGTTCCATCGCCCCATTCGAAAACATAAGCAATTTTATCATCATTTGGATCATCAGAAACACTAGTAAAAGTATACGATTTACCCTTTTTACATTTTATTTCGCCAATGGGTTTATTAGGTGTATTTGGAGCTTGATTCCCATCAGGTATACTCCACGCATCATCCCCTAAAGACTGAGACCACATTACTGAAAAATATGAAAGTGGAACACCTTCAAGCATTACAATATACGTTTTTACATAAATACCCATACCTCTATCCATAAGGTTGATAACTTCAACTCCAAGCCTCAAAATTCCAGTTACTATTGCAATAGAAATGCTTATGTCTAGTGGAACCCCGGCAGCAGTTGCAATAGCCGAAATCAACCCTGCAGCGGCAGTAACAATATTTCCACCGCCTCTTAATATATCTAATAGTTCAGTTGTTTCATAATGATCAAGATATACACAATATATTTCTCCTAATGACCATTCTTCAAGTTCAAATCCACTTTTGCCATATGGTCCATTAATTTCTACCTTTAATTCATTGGACCATTCACTTACCGCACCTTTTTCATCTATTGCACAGACTTTAACATAGTTGATTTTACCAGTGGACCATCCATGATAAACATCAGCAGATTCCCAAGGGTCAAAAAAATCAGTTATTTGATCAATTTCATCATCTCCATCCCAATCCCATCCATATTTTATTTTATCATTATCTGGATCATTGGTTTTTGTAGTGTACAAATAAATCTGATCTACCCATCCAGAGGTAGGCCCCGATGGTGTTTCTGGTGGAAATGGAGCAGAGTTCCCAATTGATATATCAAACCAAATTGAAACATCGTTTTCATCTGTTGTAGTACTCCCATCAAAATTACCACTAGTAAGAAACCATGTTAAATATGATTCTTGCACCTCTTGTAAGTAATCATTATTATTGTCTACTTCCTCCCATTTCTCGCTTACAAGATTGTAATATCTTTTAAAAACAGCAGGTCTATTATTTTCAAAATCTTCTGTATCATCATATTTGCCATCATAATAGTTTTCATCAGCATATGCGCTAATATCTGCAATATCATGTTCATCAGGCCAAACACCAGAATCTAAATCTAAAAGTTCAAATCTTATCTCTAAAAATTTCATATTCTCTTGAATGATATCTTCCCAAACAAGTATTTTATCAAGTATTACTTCTTTCCCTGAGCATTCTAAAGTTCTTTTTTCATCATTTACATATATAGATAGTTTCCAATCTCCGCCTTCTAAATGGGGAAAGGGATCAATTTCATCATCTTGAAATATTTTGTGAATAATTATTGAAAAATCTTTATTATTTGAACTTGAATTTAATTTTATGCTATTTGTAACCGGCATAAAAATATTCATCAAAAACAATATACTCACTACAAAAAAAACACCTTTTTTTACATCAAAAAATTTATGTCTCACGTTTATTCCCCCAACTCCACATTATAATTTGTAATCAAAATATATATATTTTAATATTTTGGAATATAAAAATATCAAAAATAAAAAATATTTGATAATTTTATAAAATACTGATTTTCCTAAAAATTATGGAAAAACATTTTTAAATACTTATTATATACATGTAGTTGGTGATGCGGATGCAAAAAACATTATTTGATTTTATTGAAGAAGAAGATTTAGAAAAAGTATTAAAACCAAATTAATCAGAAAGTAAGTATTATATAGAATATTTACGGGAGGCATTAGAGTTTTGGAGTTTTGTTCTTTTTGTATCTCCAAATTGAAATGCATAAGATAGATGCAAATAGAATGAAACATCCTATTGCAATATATAGCAACAATGGATCGCTTGTAAAATTAGTTGTTTGTTCTGCAGCTAAATTTGCTCCAGTATCTATTTTTGGTGTGGTTGTATTAACAGTATGATTTGTAGTTAAATTCCAATTATAAGGGATTTTATCTTTTATAAAAGGTAGTATTGATTGGTTTGAATTAGCAAATCCCCTAGAAAGAAATAAATCCACTGTTCCAGGTAATGATTCATTAACACTATCGGTTGCTATATATATGGCGTTATTTGAATCAGTTACATTTGCACTTTTAAATAGAGTATCAGTTCCTTCTCTAATTCCATAACCAACGTCATTAAGATTCCTTGGAATTGTATTAGAAACTTTCACAGTCAGATATCTAATAAATTGAACTATTCCTGCTGCAAGAGCAACAAAAGTTAAAGAAAAAAGCACTACAATTCTAGTGTTTTCTGGATGAAGTAGCCCTTCTCCTTTCCAGGTAAGTTTGTAATAAACCCATTTATGGCCTTTTCTTTCAATTCTTTTTACAAGCCCGGCTTCAGATAGTTTATTTAGATGTTCATGGAGAGTTGCCTTGTTTAGTTCAGTTTCTTTAGATATGTCCTTTAGATTCATCTTTTTTCCATCTAAGGACTTTAAAATATTTAATCTTGTATCTGAAGCAAGTGCTTTGAAACTGCTCATATCAAGGGTTACTTTTGTCATTTCACTAAATAATTATGTTATTGTATATTTATATATTGTTTGCTTTTGTTTGGCTTTTACCAAACAATTTCTGAGTGTTTATATATTGTCAATGTCAAACAATAACTTGGTGAAAACATGAATGTAAGTAAAAAATTCAAAAAAGCTAGTATCTTTCTAGTAACAATCGCAGTAGCATTAATTGCAATATTTGGAGCATTTACTATACTATTTGAAAAACCAGTTGAAGCAGAACCCCAATTACCTGAAAAACATCTATTTGTTGAAGAAATATATTTATTGAAAACTGAAGAAACTAACACAACAATAAATATAACTTGTACGCCTTATCTTACAAATATATGGAGTAAAGAGTCAGGTAAAATAAAGATAGTTGCCTATGTTGTAAAAGAAAGTAATAAAGTAGCTGACTGTAAAAATACTGTGTTAGTTGGAAAAATAAATGCAGATTCAACAAAAGAAATTGAAATACCATTAATGTTATCTGATGATGCATACCAGGTAGATATACTGATTTTTGAAGATGAAAAACTTGTTTTAAAAGGAAGTCTAAAAATTAAAACTAGAATTAATTTAAAAACAGTATATACTTATGATGATTCCGGTGATGTAATTGATGAAAAAGTTGAACTTTGTGGTTGGACAGTTTCCTGTGAAGGAGGATCTGAATCTTTTTCACATGTCACTCATAAATATGAATCTGTAAAATAAAAAATCCATAATCTTTTTTTTTATTTTAGTGAAAAGGTAATATAACAATTCTTACATTACAGTTAATCAATGGCTGATAAAACCAAGTTAATAGAACTTTTAAAAGACTGTGGAGCAATAAAATTCGGACGTTTTGTACTAACTTCTGGTGCAGTAAGTGATTACTATGTTGATATTAAAAAAGCAAGTACTAAACCAGATGTATTAAAAAAAATCGTTAAAATAATGTCAGAATATGCAAAAGGCTATGATTATTTAGCTGGGATGGAACTAGGTGCGGTACCATTGCTTGTTGCATTATCGCTAGAAACAGAAATTCCCTATGTAATAATCAGAAAAGAAAAGAAAGGACACGGAACTAGTAAACAAATTGAGGGCGATGATATAAACAACAAGAAAGTATTGATAATTGAAGATGTAACAACAAGCGGAGGATCAGTTATTAAAACAATTAATACAATTAGACAAAACAAAGGCCTAGTTGATGAAGTGGTTGTTGTAGTTGACAGAGAGAGTGGTGCTGAAGAAAAACTTCATGATCATGATGTAAATTTTATACCGTTATTATCGGTTTCTGAATTTTTGAAAAAATAGTGTAAATTAAATACATGAAATTTATTTAAACAAATCCTTTCGGAGGTATGATTAATTTGAAAGTCTTAGTTGTCGGGGGCGGAGCAAGAGAACACGCCATTTGTGATGCTGTTTGTAGATCAAAAAATGCTGAACTTTATTCACTTATGAAAAATGTTAATCCAGGAATAAAGAATCTAGCAAAAGATTATAAAATTGAAAAAGAAACAAATGTAAATTCTGTTGTAAACTATGCATTAGAAAAAAAAATTGATATAGTAATAGTTGGACCTGAGGCACCACTTGAAAAGGGGCTTGTAAATAAACTAAAGGAAAAAAACATAAATGCAGTTTCACCTACTAAAGAAGCGGCAAGAATTGAAACAGATAAAGAATGGATGAGAAATTTACTTAAAAAATACAAAATACCAGGTCAACTTAAATTTGAAACATTTAATAGCGCTGAAAAAGCAAAAAAATATATTGAAAAATTAGACTGTGAAGTTGCTTTAAAACCAATTGGCCTTACAGGTGGAAAAGGAGTAAAAGTATTTGGTGATCATTTCAATGATATCGATGAAGCAATGGATTATGTAAATAAAGTTCTTGAAAAAGAGATAGGCGGAGAATCAAAGATTTTAGTTGAAGAAAAAGCAGTTGGTGAAGAGTTCACACTTCAAGCTTTTTCAGATGGAAAAACAATTCTACCTCTTCATGCAGTTCAAGATCATAAAAGATTACTTCCAGGCGATAAAGGACCAAATACTGGAGGTATGGGTGCTTATTCTTGTGAAAATGGCTTATTACCATTTCTTTCAAAAAGTGATTATGAAGAAGGAGCTCATATCCTTCAAAAAATAGTCGAAGCATTAGATAAAGAAGGCTGTTCATATATTGGTGCAATTTATGGTCAATTCATGCTTACTTCAAATGGTCCAAAGATAATCGAAATTAATGCACGTTTTGGCGATCCTGAAGCAATGAATGTTTTACCTTTACTCGAGTCAGACTATGTAAAAATCTGTGATGCAATGATTAAAGGAACTTTAAATAAGAAAAAGATTAAAATGAAAAAGAAATCCACAGTATGTAAATATGTAGTTCCGAAAGGTTATGGTGTAAAAAGCATTGATGGAAAAAAAGTATATGTAGATGAGAAAAAAATAAATGAAGCTGGATCACATTTATTTTATGCATCAGTAAACAAAATGAATGATTATGTTACTACTACTACTTCTAGGTCTCTAGCGGTTGTTGGAATTTCTGATGAGCTAAGTTCTGCTGAAGAAATCTGTGAAAAAGCATTAAAACATATTAAAAGCGATCATATTTTTATACGACATGACATTGGTAAAAAGGATTTAATCAATCAACGTATTGAACATATGAATAAGTTACGCGGAATGTAAAAAAATGAAAGAAGAAATTTTTCTTTATCTAATAGGAACCGCAGGTTCAGGTAAATCAACGTTAACTGATAATTTTAAAAAATGGATGAATTTAAAGGGACTTGATGCAATAACAGTAAATTTAGATCCCGGTGCTGAGAATTTACCGTATGATCCAGATGTAGATATTAGAGATTGGATATCTTTAAAAGAAGTAATGGAGACCTATTCACTTGGCCCAAATGGTGCTCAAATTGCATGTGCTGATATGCTTGCGCTTAATACTGAAGATGTCAAAAAAAGTATTGAGTCTTTTAAAACAGATTATATACTTATGGATACACCCGGTCAGCTAGAACTTTTTGTTTTCCGTGAAGCAGGTAAATATATAATAGAATTTTTTCAACCTGATAGATCAGTAATTGGTTATCTTCTTGATCCATCTTTAGCAAAGACTGCTTCTGGTTTTGTTTCCCAAATTCTACTTTCTTTGAATACAAATTTTAGACTCGGTAAACCCCATATGAACATTTTAAGTAAAATAGATCTCCTCGAGGAAAAAGAATTAGAAAAAATTATGAGATGGGGTAACTCTACTTTTGAACTAGAAAATGCAATATACAATGAACAAGCTTCTATTTATAGGGAGATGAGTGAAAAGATTCTTAGTTTAATTGCTGAGTTTCAAGAAAAAACAAGACTTTTTAAAACAGGACTTCCTGAATATATGGGAATTGATGATCTTTATACTTCAATTCAAATGCAGTTTAAAGGCGGAGAGGATTTAACTCCAGATTAAACAATATTTTTTATCTCTATCTCTTTACCTTTTGTTTCAAATTTTAGTAATTTAATTGCAAAAATTTTACCAGTAATATTCTGTTTTAATGGATTATATAAGGTTGGTCCCCTAAATTGAACTGTACTTCCGTATCTAATTTGAGGGAGATGAAACTTTGGAATAAAAAATACAAAACAATCTACTGGTTCCATATTTACATTAAAAATATCTACTTTAATCTCCTCATCTTCAAAGAAACTTTCATTACACTCAATAATTAAACCATCATAATCAATATTTATCTCTTTAATATCTACACTAGCCTGATCTTTACTTCTTACAAATAATTTCAGTTTGTAAAGACCTTTTTCAAAATGTGTTGTGTCCCATTCATACATTAATGAATCATCAATCTCTTGAGTTTTTGTACATAGTTCTATCCAATCTTCATCGTATTTATAGTACAAACTAAAATTAGTAAAATCACTTGAATTTCCAGTTCCATTCATAGCAGTACCATTTATATTTATTATACCTTTTTTTACATATTCTGAAATTTCTAATTCAGCAATTGGTGGTGCTTCTGATAGATTAACTGATTTAAGTATATCAATTCTTCCAGCGCCTTGAGTAAACTCATCATAAATCGATCCATTTGGGGCAAATAATTTAACAGCATTTTGTTTTAGAGTTTCTTTAACATCATTTGGAGAAAAGTCAGGATGCAACTGCAAAAGAAGTGCAGTAGCTCCAGCAACATGAGGAGTAGACATACTTGTTCCTGACAATGTTTTAAACCCGTTATTTAACCATGTGCTTTCTATATGCATACCGGGTGCTACTAGATCTGGTTTAGTTTTTCCATTCAAAGTTGGGCCTCTTGAACTACTAGGATCTACCCTATCATAAGAATTAGAATTTCCAACAGTTATTGCTTTTTCTGCACAACCTGGTGAACTAATTGTATGATAATTAGAACCATTATTTCCAGCTGCAGCAACTACTGTTACTCCGCAATCAACCGCTTGATTGACCCATTTGCTCATATTGTCATCTGGTTTTCCTTCGCTAACTGTTCCAAAACTTAATGATAGTATATCAACATGATCTGAAATATCAAAATCCCCATTTGGATCAGTTGCTCGAGTTATAGCTTCTTGAAGCCAATTTTCATCTCCCCAGCCGTCTTTATTTAGAACACGATAAGCATAAAGTGAAGCACCTGGTGCAACACCTAAGGCTATTCCAGCACAATGTGTACCATGTCCCTGTTCGTCATCTGGATCATGATCATCTTCTGGAAGCTTTTCATACCAAACTTCATTTTCTTCATCGTATCTATTATATTCAACAAAATCATCTCCATCGACAACTGTATAACCTGGTCCAAATCCTCCACCTAATAGACTGTGATCATAATCAATACCCGTATCAATTATTGCGATACTTATTCCTTCTCCATTTATTTTTCTACCTTTATTATCATGTAAGTTCCAAACTTGATCTGCATTTATCTTACTTACCCCCCAAGATAGAGGATCAGATTGCATCTTTATTTTTTTTGGAACTCTTACATTTTTAACATAATCTAAGGATTTTATAGAATCAATCACATTATTTGGAATATTTTTTATTACCAAAGAGTTTGAAAAAAGTTTAAAATCATGGGTAAATAGATCTTTAATTGTATAACTTGATCCAAGGATATTAAGAATATCTAACTTTGCCTTTAAATGCATTGAATCAAGTTTTGATTTATATTGTTCAACTTTATCTTTTAAAAAATTTCCTTGTAATATATTACTATTTGATAAAAAATTTTTGATTTTTCCTCTAAAAGATAAGATAGATTCATCCTTAAACTCAATTATAAAACTATTTTTTAATGACGAACTTCTTTTTTCTTCTTTGGTCTGTATATTTTTTGTATTTATGCCGATTGCAAAGCTTGATAATGATTGAATGACCAATAAAATTATTACAAAGAAGATAAGATTAGCTTTTATAGATTTAAACAACATAATATTATTTTTAATCATTAATAATATTTTGTAAATTAATGTATAAAAAGTTTATTACTCAAATCTTACCGGTTTTTTATTTTTTGTAAGCAAAGTTACTCTAGAATCAGGTTTTTCCATTGAAAAATAGTAACCAGTTTTTTCGCTTAGTTTTTTACTAAAATTTTTAATCATTTCATGTGAAGGCATATTAGCTAGGTTCATTCTTTCCCTTGAATATCCAACAAAAACATAACCTTTAGGCTCAATGAACATTGGATCTGCTTTTTTGTCAAGCTTGGCATATTGATCAATATATCTTTCATCCATGTTCCATCCATTTACTAAGGTGTGTCTAATAACAGTTCTAGTATCTAAAGAAGGAAGTATCTCTAAAGTTTTGTTTATTTTTTCCCAGCCGTCAGTAATCTTTGGCGAGCATACTTTCTTATAAACTTCTTTGTTTGGTGCAACAATTGATACATAAAGCTGTTTTGGTAAAGTATCCATGTTTTCTAGTGCTTTTGGAATAGTTCCATTTGTTACAAGAAACGTAGTGATTCCTTTTTTATGACATAATTCAAAAAATTCTCCTAGTTTAGGATACATCGTAGGTTCACCAGTTAGTGAACATGCGAGCATATTAGGGTTATTTGCTTCTTCCCATTTTTTTTGATTGCACCTGCCATCACCTTTAAAACCAGTTATAAGACGCCTTTGTTGTTTTATTGCTTCATTAAGTATAAATTCTGGGTCATCGATTTTTTTAAATCCGTCATCTGGAAAGCCTTGGTTTCTCCAGCAAAAAAGGCAGTTATGCGTACATTGGTTAATAGTTGGTGTCATTTGAAGACATCTATGGGTGTTAATTCCATAGAATGTTTGTTTGTAACATTCTCTATCAAATAAAAGACTTTGTCTCATCCAGTGGCATAGCTTTACACCAGAATGATTGCCAACAATACCATATTGTTGTTTTTCTAGTATTTTTCTAAACTCATTATTCATATAGTAATCTTTTTTCTGTTAAGCAACCCAACTTATTTAACTTTTTTTAACCATATTTCCAAGATTCTAAATTAATTTTGTTACTATTATAACTATATAACAGCGAACTAACGGGTTTATGGGACTTTTTGTGGTTATAGTAACATAATTTATAAATAAACCTTATTATCACTAGTAATATATAAAATAAAAATAAAAATTGGTTTAAGGAAAAAGAAAACAAAAAAGAAAACAAAACAATTATATAACTTAATATTATATATACTGTTCGTAATATTTATTTATTACAGAAAGGGGGTAAATTTATGAAAGCGAAAATAGATAAAAATTTAATATCAATATTAGTTGTATGTATATTTTTAACAAGTATTTTTGTACCAATGGCAAATGCAGGAAATTTAGAAAATATAAAAGGCTTTACACAAGGTGCTTCTTATGAAGAAGTAGTTCCTCTAAAAAAGACAAGCTTAGTTAAGTTTAACAAAGAAAAACTTGTTGATGATTTGGCTTATTTAGCAAGTGTTCCAACTGCTGTTTTTAATCATAATGATAAACTATATTCTCATCCATTAATTTTCTATCAAGATAAAGATGAATTTGGAGATGAACTCAAATATAAAATTCAAGATGCCTCAGAAGGTGTAGAATATTTTATGGATGACTGGATGGGATATTGCGATGAAAAATTAGATGAACTTAATTTAATTGGCATGGCTGAAAATGAACTAGAAGAAAAATATGATGCAAAAAAAATCAATACTTATGATTATTCTAATCCTTACAAACTATCAAGTGAGTTGGCTAAAAAAGAATGGTCATATTCTGATGAAGCAGTTCTTGCTATTGTTAAAGACGGATATGATAAACCTAAAGAGTCATTTAGTGGAGAATTAAAAGGAAGTATTCCATCGGGATACAAAATAGATACAATAAATTTAGATGTTCCTACCCCTGAAATTGGAGTTGGTGGGAGCTATAAAGCCTTTGAAATAAATGAGCCTTACAAATATGTTATTGCTCATATGTTCTGGGATAACGTTGCAATAGATCTTGATCTGCAATTATATGATAGCCAGCTTGGTATGGCTGATGCAGATTCAAAATGGAATATTTTTTATGGGGCTGGAGAAACAGCTAGTTCTTACGTTTATAACCATGGAACCTGGGAGGTAGGAGTTACTTATATGCCTACTCAGAAAGCACCAGAAGGAAAAATGGAAAGCATGTATCAAAATGTAGAAGAAGACAATTCTCTTTTGAAAAAAATGGGAATTAAAAAAGGTGATACACGACCTGTAGAAGTTACTTTATTCCCAGGTATAGAACAAGAAATTTTAGATCCAACTCCTTATGGCTGTAGAGATGTTGAAATCACTTTAAATTGGGATAACTCAAATGTTCCACTTGGTTTCTTTGTACTTGATCCAACTGGAGCAGAAACAGCATCCACGCCCTCTAATGAGGAAATTATAGAAGGTGTTGAAAAAGGGATTACTGAGAGAACGATACATTTGGAAAAACTTGGTGAAACAAAGGATGATGAAAGATACAAGATAGGTGTTTTTGCTTTAGAAGATGTGGATCAAGAAATTGATTTTACAATAGAATACTCGTGGAAAAAAGATATTTCAAGAGAAAAAGGCGATAATCTAGCTTCTGCAACAAATGGGGCAGTTCTTGCTAGTAATATAAATGCCCCTCTATTGTATATTAAAAACAATGAAATCCCGGAAGATACAAAAGATGCCTTATACAAACTGGGTGTTAAAAAAATACATCTTTTAAATGTTGGTAATTATTTAGAAAATGATGTAAAAAATGAAATTAAAAATATTGCAAAAATTACTGAATACACGGATTACCTAGAATTATACAATAAAATAAAATCAAATACAAATAGTGATGATGTGGTTTTTTCAACAATTGATCCATGGACATATTATTATTCATTATATCCAGTTCCCGTTGGTGAATATCCTGGTGCTTACTTTTTTGGACCAGCAGCTTTTATAGCAGCTCATCATGGAGCACCTGTTTTAATAGTTGATAACCATCCTGAACTATCTCAAGCGGTTGTCTGGCATAATGAATTTTGGAGAAATACTGCAAACGCATCATTTAGACCTCATCTGCCGTCAGTTGCAAGTATGGTTTTGACTGGTAGAAATGTATTAAAATTCCTTGAATCATATGATTATGATCTTTCAAAATCAAAAGAGGGCCTTTCTACAATGATTACTGTAGCTGATCAATTTGATATCGGTTCAACATGGGATAGAACATTTACAGGAAGACTCATACCAGGAAGATTTTCAAGTACACCTGTTGATATCAGTTACTGGATATCAAGAAGTGTTTTCTATCCGGCTTTAATATTTGAAAACCCTGCATTAGATCCTTCTGGAGTTGATTTAGTTAATGGAAGTTCAAGTAAGGTTGTTCCAATATTGGGTAAACTTGTGAATCCGATTGGTACTGATCTAGTAATTACAAAAGAACAAATGGAAGAAAACTACAAATATCCATTGTTACACACCTATAATGTTTATTTATATAAATTCAATGAGATAGCTGCAGAAAAACACTGGGGTGGAAAATACACAACAGCTAATGGTATTATTCCCTATGAAACAGTTTCAAAGCATCCAATAGATCAGGGTGCTGTAGAAGGAAAAACAGCAGCATATGTCCCAGATCTTCATGAAACATATGCCACTCCGTTTTATGGGCAACAAGCAGGCTATAGTAACGTTTTTTCAACCCAATATGAAAAAGCAATTGAGAATCTTAATAAAGGAACTATAATGTGGATGGAAAGCTGTCATGGAGGAAATGGTAACTACGGAACTCTGAGTTTCTGGGATCCCGAAAGCCCTTATGTATATGAAGAAAATCCGTGGAGAGCATACGAACGTCCCTTAATTTCTAGAGGTACATTCAAAGAATTTCTAAATCACCTTCCACATATGCTTAGTAAAGCAGGTCTACCATCTTTTTCATTTTTACTAAAATTAGCAAGTTATGCAAGCACACCCCTTGATCTAATATCAGTTGATAAAGGAAGCACAGAAGATCCAGATGTTGCAGTAATGAATCCACAGGTTAAACCATCACTTCTAGTTGATGCATTCCCAGTTGATCTACATATCAAGGAATCAAATGGTCTGAGTCTTTTACCAATAATAGGAAGGTCTTACAGGGCATATGGAGACGGTGTTGTAATTGATCCTCTAGCCGGTGGAGAAAATGTAATAACAGGATATAACGGCCTTAATTTTGATGAGGATCTCGATAATCTTCACAGCATGGGCTTTAATGCTGTTTCTTGCCTTATTGCATATACATATTTACATCAAGTTATGATTAGGCATGGAACTAGCTATCAGATACTTGACCCATGGAGTACATCATGGTATAGTGGTATATGGTTACATTCCATTCCGCGTCAAATAGCTCTTGGCCATACTATTGGTGAAGCATATGAACAAGGTATGGCAGAAGTTGGAATGCAGTACTTAGTCGATCAATGGTGGTGGGATTTAAATGAAAACGTTGTTTTCTTTGGTGATCCTGATTTACGTGTTTGGGCACCTGAGAGCAGATGGGATCCTGAATCAAAAAACCATTGGACAATAGATGATGTTGAATCACCTATTTTAGAAGAAGATTTTTCAGTACATGGCCATATGCCATTTGGTGCAAAAGATTATCCAAACCAAAGAGAACCCCAACCAATAATACCTATTTGGTTAATAGCGATTATAGTAATTATTTTTATTTTGTTGTTAGTATTAGTTGCTATGGGTCGTAAAAAATAATCTTATTTTTTTATTTTTTTTTAATCTTTACAAAAATACTATAAACTAGGAATATATTAATATATAAAAGTAATTATAGATATAAAGGATTTATATCTATTTGGGGGTTTTATAAAATGAAAGCAAAATTTGAAAAAATTAAAAAAGTTATGATATTATTAACTGTTTGTTTATTTTTGACGTCTGTTTTTAGTCCATTTGTATCTAGTGAAAAAATTCAAAAAGATCCTGGTTTTATGAAAGGTCCATCTTATACAAATGTACAGCCCTTAAAAAAAGCAACTTTTGTCAATTTTGATAAAGAAAGCTATCTTGATGATTATGCGTACTTAGCATCAGTTCCAACATCTGTTTTTAAAAAGGACAATACTCTTTATTCAAATCCACTATTATTTTATCAAGATAAGTTTACTTCAAATAAAGAAAAAGAAGTTACTTTAAATTCTAGACAGGGTCTAGATTATTTTATGAAAGACTGGATGAGTTATTGTAATGGAAAAATGGATCAGATGACCCTTATAAATGTAGATGAAAAAGAAATTGATAATAGTTGGAAAGCTAAAAAAACTACATCCATAAATGGAGATGACCCGTATAGTATCTCAAGTAAAATTGCTTTAAATGAATGGTCTTATTCAGATAAAGCAGTTGTATCTGTAGTTGAAAAAGATTTTGAAACCCCGAATATTGAAACTAAAAATACCATAAAAAGAACTCTTCCTGCTTCTTCAATACATGAAATTGAGACATTTAATTTAGAACAAACCAACTCGTTAAACCCAATTTATCATACCTTTGATATTCCTGAGGGGTATAAATTTTTATATGCAGATTGCTGGTGGGATGGACTTCTTATTGGTGACAGGATTATGATGCCTACGGGCGATCCAGACATGCAAATATATTGTAAAGACGAACAAGGTTGGCTTCAAACTACTGCTGTTTCAGCTTGGAATGTTTATCAACCTGCAGGTCACGAACCAGCCCATGCATACATATATAAACCTGGTAAATGGCGTATTGGCGTAACTGATATGCCTACTGAAGGTGATGCTGATTATGTTAGGAAAAATATAATAGGAAATTTACTCCAACTCCAAGGAACAGTTGGCGGTATGATTAAACCTGGTGTAACTTATCATGTTGATGTTACAATGTATCCAGGTATAGACATTAAGATTCCTGATCAAACACCTTTTGGTTGTAGGGATGTTGAAATTAAATTAAAATGGGATAATCCAAATGTAGATCTTGGTTTTACTCTAGTTGGACCTAGTGGAGAAGCAATATATACTGCTTTTGAAGAAAATGAAGAAGAGACTCATCAGAAAGTTAAAATACATTCCTTAGGAGAATGTAAAAATGACGAGCATTATTCAGTATCTGTTTTTTCAAAAAATGATATTGATTCACCTCTTGATTTTGAAATAGAATATTCTTGGGAGCAAAATATATCAAAAGTTGAAGGTGACTCACTTGCTTCTGCAACTAACGGTGCAGTTCTTGCTAGTTCTCTAAATGCTCCTCTTCTATATACTTCTTCAGAAAAACTATCAGATAAAACAAAAGAAGCATTATTTAAACTAGGAGTAAAAGATATTTATCTAGTTAATTTCTGTGATCACATATCAAAAGATGTTTTTAATAACCTTGAAGAAATTGCAAACATTAAAGAAAATTTCATAAAAATTGAAAACATATTTGATAGCATTAGAAAAATATCTGGAAGTAACGATATTGTATTTTCAACAATTGATCCGTGGACCTTTTGGTATAAAGAAGAGTTAACACCGGCAGATGAAACAGAAGCAGGATTATTTATTGGCCCAGCTGCATTTGTAGCAGCCCATCACGGAACACCTGTTTTGATTGTAGATATGCATCCTGAACTATCCTGTGCTGTTACATATCATAATACTTTATGGGAGCATTTTTCTCATGATAGATATGGTGGGACTCCTTCCAGTGGAGAAATGGTCTTTACCGGTAGAAGGGTTTATGATTTTTTGGATAAACATAATTTTGATAAAGAAGGCGATGAAAATATTATAACAGTTGCTGATCAATTTGATATAGGTGCTTCATGGGACAGGGTATTTATTGGAGTTGCTAACACTGGTAGATTTGCAGGAAGTCCCGTTGATTCAGCTTACTGGATTTCACGTAATATGTTTTATCCAGCTCTAATTTTTGAAAACCCTGCACTTAGTGAAGATAAAACATATGTTACGGGGAGTACTAGTAAAAGACAAGGCATTTTAGGTCTATTAAAAAATCCGATTGGAAGTACTCTTGTTATTGATACACCAGAACAAATGGTCAAAGCAGAAAACCCTGTAATGTGTTCATTTGTTACTCAAAAATATAGATTTAATGAAAGAGCTAGTAAATACTATGGTGCTAAATATGAATGTGCTGATGGTCTAGTTCCAGGTGAATCTGTAACTAATGAACCAATTGATATGGGATCAATTGAAAAACACACTGGTAAAAAAGGCGCTTATTTCCCAGATATGTCTGAAACTGAGATGGTCCCATTTTATTTAGAAAGAGGTGGATATAATCCAGTTTATTCCACTCAGTTTGAAAAAGTTATGGACAACATCAATAATGGTTGCATAATGTGGATTCATGCTGCCCACGGGCATCATACTGCAGGAGGCGAGACTGAGTTTTGGGACCCGGAAACAAAATCAGGAAATCTTTTCAATTTATTGGTAGGGCCAGCAAAGCAATTAAATCCAAAATTTGGATATGACTGGTATCTCGGTTCAACTGAAGAACCTGATACAATGACTATGGATATCAAGGGAATAATTCCTTTCACAAACCATAATTCATTATTCTTCCCGCCTACTGGTTTTGATTATGCTTTAGCAAGAAAACCTATACGTGAAAAAATAAATAAAATATTATTTCCCAATAAAGAAAATATTCCATTTGAAGTTGAAAATCTTTATGATGGTGTAACTGGTTCACTTTCATTTTCTAGAAAAACTACAGATATGAAAAATGCATCTGTTTTGGACGAAGGTCTTGATAATCTTTACAGCATGGGATTTATTACAAATATCTGTCAAACAGCGTACACACAGCTTCAATTATCGTTAATTAGACATGGTTCAGTTTTTCAAATCCAAGACCCATGGGCTACTAGTTGGTATGCAACTGTTTGGAGAGAAACAATCCCTCGTGATTTAGCACTTGGTTATACTATTGGTGAAGCTTTTGCCCGCGGTATTCAACACGTAGGAATACTTTATCTCGGCGGTGGAGAAGATGGTAACCCACAATGGTGGTGGGATGATAAAGAAAGTGTCATCTATTTTGGTGATCCAGAACTTAGACCATATGTTCCAAGCACTGAATATAGTGACAACAATTATTGGGAAAAAGAAGATACTAAACCTGTTGAATACGATGAGGAATTTGATATCAATGGACATATGCCTTTTGGACCAACTGGTTATCCAAACAAGGTAAAACAACAAAGTTTTTTGGAAAAAAATATGTTTATAATTGCAATATTTATTGTAATAATTATCCTTATTTTAGTATTAATTTTTCCAAGAAGAAAAAAATAATCTAACTTAATTTTTTTATTTTTTAAATACTTTTTTTAAATTCGTATAACTTCTTTTTTGAAATTTTTACACATAGAGTTTATATAAAATAAATTCAAGAAATTATTTTACAGAATTAATTGAGGGCGAAATTATGAAATATAAGTTAAACCCTAAAAGTAGGGATAGATATTTAAAATATTTAGAAAAAAGATACGGAAGGAAAAGAGCTAATGAATTTATAAACAGTTAATTTTTCATTCTTTTTATTTGATTTATTCTAAATCTTTTTTTATTTTTAAATCAGTTTTTTGGATATACTTTTTGCAGGGAAGTATGGTTTTGCTATATAATTTTTTAAAAGACTCATATTCTTTATGAAAGTTTTTTTCAATTATTTTTAAAAAAATTCTTTTTTGATCTCCTTTTAGTTCTAGATATCTAAATAGATAAAAATCTGGTTTATAGATATTTGATTTATCAAATATTTTTTTTGCTTGATCTTCAGTTATATATGGGATTATTGGAATTATTGCAATGCCAGTTTTAATATTATTTTTTCTAAGTTTTTTTAAAACATTTATTCTTTTATCTGCAGAGATTACATTTTTTTCAAATATTTTTCTTAGGTTTTCATCATATGTTGTAATTGAAATAGTTACTGTACAGTTGTTTATTTTTTTTAAAATATCAAGGTCTCTTAAAACTAAATCAGATTTTGTTAAAATGTTACACGTCTGATTATTTTCTTTTAATATTTTTAAAATATTTCTTGTAATCTTGAATTTTTCTTCAATTTTTTGATAAGGGTCATGGACACTTCCAATTATAATATTAGATTTCGGAATGGTCTTTATTTTTTTTCTAAGAAGTTCAGCTATGTTTCTTTTAACATAGATTGTTTTTTCTAGAGATGAATCACAATATGAACATGAAAAATAACAATTTTGGTAGGGATCTATTGTATAGTTCCCATTGAAAAGATCGTCTTTTCTAGTAATTTTTTTAAGTGAATTTTTAACATTTATCTCTTTGATGTTCATTTTACATCTCATCGAGTGCTTCTATTCCAAGAATATTTAAACCATTTTTTATAGCAATTTTTGTTGCGACTACAATCTTTAATCTAGTTTCTTTTATTCCTCTATCTTTCTCAGATAAAACATGGCAATCTCTATAAAATTGATTGAACTGCACTGCAAGTTCAAATAAATAAAATGAAATCAAATGAGGTTTAAATTCTTTACTTGCTTGATTTATAATATCTGGAAATTCACCAATTTTTTTAATTAAACTTATTTCAGATTCATGTGATATTTCTATTTTATTATCAAGTTTTACTTTTTTACCATATTTTTTAATTATGCTTGCAGCCCTTGCATGTGCATATTGTATAAATGGAGCAGAATTTCCTTCAAAATTTAGTGCTTCTTCCCATTTGAAAACAATTGATTTTTCAGGCTGTACTTTTATTATGTTATATCGAATTGCACCTACACCAATTTTTTCAGCAATTTCTTTCATTTTTTCTTCAGAAAGTTCATCTCCCCTTCTTTTTTTAACCTCAAGATACGCTCTGGTTATACATTCCTCAATTAAATCATCAAGATATACTACTCTATTTTTCCTGGTAGACATTTTGCCTCCAGGTAAAGAAACAAATGAATAAAAAATGACTTTTGGGATTTTTTTTGCTCCAACGATTTCTAAGGCAGTTTCAACTTGTTTTGATTCTAATTTATGGTCTTCACCAAGTATATTGATTAATAAATCAGCATTTTTTGCCTTCCACAAATGGTAGGCAATATCTCGGGTTGCATAAAGAGTAGTACCATCTCTTCTTAAAAAGAAAAATTTAGTATTTCTACCCTTTATTCCAAATGGTGCCATATCTATAAAATATGCCCCATTTTCAATATCAGAATATTTTGATTTTTTTAGTTTTGTAACAACTTCATCAACAGAGTTATTTTCCAAGAATTTTGATTCTGGTATGTATCTTTCTATCTCAATATTTAATTTTTTAAGGCTTTCCTTCATTCCTTTCAGTACCGGTTTATATGCTTTATGTAAAAGTTCTATAGTTTTTTTATCTCCTTCTTCACTTTTTTTTATTAAATTTTGTATTTCTTCAGAAATTTCGAGGTTTTCTTCTAAAAGTTTTGTTGCTTTTTGATAATAACCAACTGTTGCATGATCTGGTTTTTTTCTATCGGATGTTTTAATCACATCTTTTTTAAGATGATTTACACCCCATGCTAGAATTGCTACTTGTTTTCCCATATCATCCAAATAAAATTGTGATTCAACATTGTATCCTGCTGATTTAAAAATTCTAACAATAGTATCACCAATAATAGGATTTCTTGCTCGTCCGATATGAAGTGGCCCGTTAGGATTTGCAGAAGTATGTTCAATTATTACTTTTTTATTTTTGTTTTTTAGATATCCATAACGTTCCTTTGTTTTATATATGTCATTAATAATTTTAGAAGAGATCTTCTGTTCATTTAAGAAAAAATTGATGTAACCATTTTTTGTTTCAATTTTTTCTAAAAAATCTTCTTTTTTAATTTTTGAAGTGATATCTTCAGCAATTTCTTTTGGAGATTTTTTGAATTTTGGAGCTAATTTAAAACATGGAAATGAAAAATCCCCCATTTTTACATTAGTAGGTTTTTCTAATTTAATCTCAAAATTTTTATCATTAATTGCACACTTTAATGAACCAATAATCTTTTCTTTTATCACCGGGATGGCATAACTCATATGTTTTTAGGTATAATAATTCTCTTTAAAGGGTTTTTTATTTTGTATTTATAGTAATATATAGTATTTTTTTGAAAAGATTTATATTATAAAACTATATAAGGAAAAATAGGTGAGAATCATATGGCTATAGGCTTTGTATTAATAAGTGCAGCTCCTGCACAAGAACATGATGTATATAACAGATTATCAAAAGTTCCACAAGTTGTCGAACTACACCCTCTGTTTGGAGAATATGATCTTGTAGCTAAAATTAAAGCCGACGATTTCGAGAAACTTGGAAAGATTGTCGTCGATAAAATTAGATCAATTGAAGGAGTAATTGATACAAAAACACTTACAGGTACAAAATTTTAAGAGGAGGAAAGAATAGATGGTTGATTATGTTGCTCAGTTTATGAGTATGATGACGCTAGTATTTGCAATTGCCAGTATAATTGCAGGGTTATTTACTGCTTATTTTGGTTCAGGTCGTAGCCGTGCAGTTGGCGGAATTTTAGTTGTAATTGGTTTACTAGTCTTTGTAATATTTATGTATGGTGCTGGATGGTTAGAAGGTATACTCGGCGTTCCTAGCATGAGCTTTTTGATGTTTAAAGATACAATATTACAAGGTATTGTAGCAATCATTGGTGCTGTTGTTGGTGCTGGTGTTGCACTTGGAATATTTTTACTAGCTATCATGAAGGCATAAGCCTTCATTATAATTTTTTTTAAAAATTGATATTTAAATTTTTTAAACATCTTGTTTTTTATAGTAACTTTTCTAAAAAATATTTATGAATCCTAAGATCAGATGTAAGCTCTGGATGAAAAGATAGTGCTAGCATGTTTTCCTGCCTTGCCATTACAATTTTTTCATCAATTTTTGATAAAACTTCACAGCCACCCCATACTTTTTCAATTATAGGTGCTCTTATAAAAATAGCATTAAATGGTTTATTGAAACCCTTAATTTTAATATTTTTTTCAAATGATTCCCGCTGTCTTCCAAAATAGTTTCTCTGTGTCTTAATATTCATTAATTCTAAAAGTTTAACTTCTTTAGTTGTATCATCAATTTCTTTTGATAATACTACACATCCAGCACATGTACCCATAACAAAGAGTTCTTTTTTTTCTATTTTGTCTTTTATTTTTTTATGAAGATTTCTTTTAAAAAGAATCCTTGAAATAGTGGTACTTTCCCCGCCAGGGAGCACAAGACCTTGACATTCATCAATTTGATCAGTATATCTAATTGAAATTACTTTACCATTTATCTTTTTTTCATTTATCGCTTTTTTTATTGAATTGATATGTTCTGAGATTGCACCTTGTATTGCTATAACTCCGATTGTTACCTTTTTTACCATCCTCTCTCCTGGAGTCTTTCTTCTTTAGGAATTGTGTCTATATTTATTCCTACCATTGCTTCACCTAAGTTCTTACTAACTTCAGCAATTACTTTTGGTTTATCATAATTAGCAACAGCCTCAACAATTGCTTTTGCTCTCTTCTCAGGATTATTTGATTTAAAAATACCTGATCCAACAAATACTCCATCACTTCCTAGTTGCATCATAAACGCTGCATCAGCTGGTGTTGCAATTCCTCCTGCTGCAAAATTTACCCTAGGAAGTCGTTGAATTTTTTTTATTTCTTTTAGAATTTCATTAATTTCTTTTTTAACAGTATTAAAATCATAATCTGAAAAAATAATTGTATTTTCATCAACTTTTCTACCTGTAAGTTCAACTTTTGCATCAATATAGCTTTTACAATATTCTTCTGATAGTTTTTCTATTTCTGTTTTATCTAAGTTTTGTAATTTATCTATCATACTTGTTACCATATGCTGGTGTCTTACTGCTTCTATCACATTGCCAGTGCCTGCTTCGCCTTTTGTTCTAATCATTGCAGCTCCTTCATAGATTCTTCTAACTGCTTCACCTAGGTTTCTACAGCCACATACAAAAGGTATTTTGAATTTGTGTTTATCTATATGATAATAAGGATCTGCGGGAGTTAACACCTCTGATTCATCAATCATATCAACGCCAAGGGATTGGAGAGCTTGTGCTTCAACAAAATGTCCGATTCGTGCTTTTGCCATAACTGGGATGCTCACTGAGTCTAATATTTCAACTATTTTTGAGGGATCTGCCATTCTTGCTACACCGCCTTCAGCTCTAATGTCTGCTGGAACTCTTTCTAGAGCCATTACTGCTACTGCGCCTGCATCTTCAGCGATTTTAGCTTGTTCCTTGTTTGTAACGTCCATTACAACGCCACCTTTCTGCATTTGTGCAAAGCCTTTTTTAAGTTTTTCAGTACCAAGTTTTTCTGTAAATAAATCTTTTTTAGTCATTTTAACTCCCTCGTATTAATTAAATCCAAGACCGATATACTAAACTCATTATTAAGAGCTATGGTTTAAAAATATTGCCCTTAAAAAAATTAATATTCACAATCAATTATTTCTCCATTATTATAAGAATCATATGCTGCTAAATCAAAGTGTCCATGTCCGCTGTTTGCAAATACTATATTTTTTCTTTCTTTTTTCTTTTTACAAATCTTTGCAAAGTCAATAGCGGCTCTTACTGCATGTGCTGCTTCAGGTGCTACTACAAATCCTTCGGTTTGTGCAAATATTTTAGCTGCTTTGAATATTTCTTTTTGATAGTATGCAACTGCTTCCATGTATCCTTCTTTTGTTAGTTTGCAAAGTAATGGTGAATCCCCATGGTATCTTAGTCCACCTGCATGAATTGATGCCGGGATAAAATTGTGACCTAGTGTATACATTTTTAAAAGAGGTGTTAGTCCTGCACTGTCTCCAAAGTCATATTTATATTCACCTTTGGTTAGTGTTGGACATGCTATTGGCTCAACTGATATTATTTTTGTATTTGGTTTTTTTCCATTTATTTTATCCTTAACAAATGGAAAAGCAGCCCCTGCAAAATTGCTTCCACCTCCAACACATCCAATAACATAATCAGGGTATTTATCTATTATTTCAAATTGTTTTTTCATTTCTAGCCCTATTATTGTTTGATGTAGCACTACATGATTTAGCACTGAACCAAGAGCATAGTTTGTATTATCATGTGTTGCTGCATCTTCAACTGCTTCACTTATTGCAATCCCTAGACTTCCTGTATTATTTGGATCTTTTTTTAGCATTTTTCTGCCAAATTTAGTTTTTTTAGATGGACTTGCGTGGACTTCGGCTCCCCAGTTTTCCATTAGTACTTTTCTATATGGTTTTTGTTGATAACTGCATTTTACCATATATACTCGACATTTCATATTGAACAATTGAGTTGCAAACGATAGAGCTGACCCCCATTGTCCTGCACCTGTCTCTGTTGCTATTGTTTCTATGCCTGCTTTTTTATTATAGTAAGCTTGTGCTATGGCCGTGTTTGGTTTGTGGCTTCCAGGTGGACTTACCCCTTCCCATTTATAGTATATTCTAGCAGGTGTTTTTAAGAATTTTTCAAGCCTTCTGGCCCTATATAAGGGACTAGGCCTCCATAATCTGTAGATTTCTAAAATTTCTTTTGGGATTTTTATATATCTTTCTTTTGAAACTTCTTGTTTTATAAGATCCATTGGAAATATTTGGTTTAGTTCTTTTGGCCCGACTGGTTTTTTTGTTTTTGGGTTTAAGGGTGGATCTAAAGGTGTTTTTAGTTCAGCCTGTATGTTATACCATTTTTTTGGCATATCATTTTCATCCAGCAAAATTTTAGTTTTGTCCATGCTTTTTAATATATAATCTAAAGTATTTAAATTTTTCTAAAATTGTACTTTAACGTATAATTTTGTACATTTAAGTTATAAATTTAACAACTTTTAAATAGAATTAAAATCTACATTAACATATGTGGAAACATATAACAAAATATTTTAAAGATTATCCAAAAAGAGAAATTGTAGCAAAAAAAATGCTAGAATATGGTTTAAGAGTAAAAAATGAAAAGATATATTGTGGAAATATTGAACTATCAGATTCAAAAGTAGCTAGAGCACTAAAAATAGATAGACGTTCAATTTCAAGTACTTTGGATACAATTAATAAAAATAAATTTTTAAAAGATATTTTTTCAAAACTTTATCCAACTTGCCATCTTAAAGACGTTGCTTCAGAATTAAACTGGGGTGTAATTGAAATTATTCCAAAAGATCCTTCGAAACCAGGAATTCTTGCTGAAGTTACAAGAATTATTGCAGAAAACAATATCAGTGTGAGGCAAGCTATAGTAGACGACTTTGAATTAACTGAGGAACCAAAATTATTTATTATAACCGAAAATAATATTCCCAGTAAAATACTCCCTAAACTAAAATCTGTTGAAGGAGTTAAGTCTATTTTAATATAACATCATTAATATAAAATTGTTTTATTATAAACATACTGTTACATATGTAACAAAATAAATAGAATACGTTAGGATAGATACACAGCATTAAAGAAGGGAAAAAATATATTTCAATAAAAGGGGGACTAGATCTAATTTTTTATCTATTCTCCTCTTCTTCCAAAAAGTCCCCCTTAAATAGTAAATAAGACTACATGATACGTTCGATCATTTCTAAAACAAATCCATCACTATCAATTGCATAGCGGGCTATACCTATTTTTTTAGCATAATTTTTCATTTTTTTAACAGCAAGAAATCTTTCAAAAGTAGAACCTTTCTGAATAACCTCTAATTCTAAAACACAATCAGCAATTCCTTCCATTTTTCGTTCGAATATATCCCCATGTATGCCACGAGTCATAATCATAAAGATTACCCCTTGATTTTTAATATTTGAAATTTTAGCTGCTTGAATTGTTCTAATAACTTCTGCCTGAGAATATTGATTTAGAAAAAAATCAAGTGAGTTTATTAGTATTTTATCAAGTTTAGATTTTTCTAAACTTTCAGATAAGATTGCTAAAAAATCCTCTCCGCCTTTTTCAATAGGTGGAAGACCAGAGGAACCAATTTCAATTAACTCTTTTAATTTAACTTTTGATCTTTGCTTATGGACATTTACTCTTTTTTGCTCACCAGAAAGAATAGACTCAGAATATTTTGAAGCAATATCAATAACCTTCAAATCTTTGTTTTTCCATCCAAAACGATTCATTGTTTCTTTTAATTCATCTTCAGTTTCTTCTGTTGTTATATATAAAATTTTTCCAGTATTAGCTAACTGTTTACATAAAATCTCAATGCTGCTTCCGGGCGAACCTAAAATTAAAACAGAATAACCTTTGGGTGTACCCCCCTCTAGTAATTTATCGAGTTTCTCAATCCCTGTTTTAACAAATTCATCCTTCTTTGACATTTTAATTCTCTTTTAAAAGCAAAGATATTTATTCTAAATAAATGAATCTCTGACCTTCAATATTTTATCATTCAGATATACTAGCCTATTAATATAATTATCAAGACCTTCTTCTTCAATTGCAAGTGAAATAGTATGAATATCTCTAGCTCTAGTCCTATTAGTTATATGATAAAAGAATTCTGTTACAAGTTCAGGATCATTATAAATAATTAAGTTTGTAAGAGAATCAATCAAAAGATATTTTCTCCTGTTCTCATCTACTTCTTTGAAAACATTTATGATTTCCAGACCTAGTTTTTCAAGAAGGGATGGGCTTTCAAGAAAGATGCAATTGGGGCTATTATTTGAAATACCTGCAGCTCGGGATACGCAATCAATATACTTGAAATTATTAAGATCATCTAAGAAATTGTATTGTTTAGTTAAGGTTGAATAGGGTTTAGTCACTCCAACATATACCCAAGCATTTTCAGAATCACTTTTTATAAGTTCGAAAATTGCTTGTGACAAATCACCGTAATTTGATCCTGGAAGTAAGATACCAACTGATTGATTTACTTTTATTGCATTAAGTATTCTTTCCTTTAGTCCATCTATTAAAACATTAGGCATTTATATTTCACTCTCTAGACTTAAGAAGCGGTGCAAGTTCAATACCGTTTTTTGCTGAAATACTCATTGCTGATTTAGTTCTACTATGTGAAGCACCACGCATTTTTATTAATTGAAACGTTCTAATAAGATCCCCTTTTCTTTCAATATCACCAAGAAACATGATACCATCTGATATGAACTCCTCAATTCCATATTGTGAATACTGGAATTTTCTTGGTGGAACTTCTGAAGTAAGAAGTGTTGTACATTTCATAGCAGCAAGAGACGAACCTAATTTAAAAATAAAATCCCTTATCATCTCAGGTGTTTGGAGTCTGTAACAAAGTGCTGTAATTGAATCTATTACAAGTCTTTTGACATTTAATTCATCAGCAATATCTCTCAGGATGTCAAGTAAAGCACTAGCATCCTCAACTGTATATTTCTCTGTATCAAGTCCCAATCTTTCACTAATTATTCTTAAATCTATAAGATTTACCATACCTGTTTCAATAAGTTTTTTATCATAAAAATTAAAACCTTCTAAGTTTTTAGTAAGTTTAAATAAAGGTTCAGTTATCGTAAAAAATACTCCTCTTTCACCTTTTCTAGCCCCGTTTATCAAAAATTGCATGCATAGAGTAGTTTTACCTGAACCACTACTACCAGTAACAAGTACAGTATTGCCTGTAGGAATTCCTCCACCAAGCATTATATCAAGTTCTTCTATGCCTGTTACACATTGTTCATTCTTTTTTAATTCTGTTTCTGGCATATAATTCTCTCCTCATACCCTCATTTAGTAATATGGATATACACTTAACAGTTATAAAATTTAAGGTTTTAATAAATTATTAAATTTTTAAAAAAATAGGGCATAGTTTTATTAAAAAGATTTATGTAATACTTATAAATTTAAAATTGTAAATTATGCTTGCAAATGAGATAATAAATATATCTGCATCAGTTATTTTTCTAGCTTGTATTACAATATATGCGATAAAACTTAAAATTGGTATGAAAAAGCCAGAAACTGCAAAAAGAGGGGTACTTAACATTTTTTATGGTCTTTGGGTAAAAAGAATGATTAACAAAGAAGAAACCATCATAGCAGTTCAATCAATGAGAAATTTGATAATGTCTACAACCTTTATTTTATCCTCACTCTTAGTTCTATTAGGTCTATTAATTAGAGTACCTGGAAACGGTCTTGGCGAACTTATAAATCTCTCCGCTACATCAACTGAAATTATAGCTCAAAATAAACTTCTGTTACTGACATCTGCAATTATTTTTTCACTACTTATGTTTCTATTGTCTCTTAGACAAATGGTTAGATTCACTGTTTTAATTGGTATCCCAATACAAGATATTGAAACCTATGGTTCAAGACATGTTGAAAATAATGGCCAAAAGAAAAAATGTAACGTAATTGATGGGGAAGCCTTAAGGACTGATGTTTTTTTAAAAGCAATGAATAAGTACACATATGGAATGAGAGGGGTTTTTTATTCGATTTCAATAATTCTATGGTTTGTAAATGTATATGTATTTGTAGCATCTACAATTATTCTCACCATATTATTGATTAGATATCAAGACATTAAGACACCATGTGTGGAAGAAACACCAATATGATTTATTCTAAAACTTTAACCTCACATTTACTTTCTTTACATACTTTATCTTCAACTGATCCTGATAAAATTTTATCTATTCCAGATTTATCAGAGGGATGAATTACAACATAAGAGGGCTCATATTTTTTTACAGCTTTTAAAATTATTTTTGAAGCTTTTCCTTTTTTAATAATTTTTTCAGCAGATATTCCAAGTTTTCTACCTATATCTAAAATTTTATCTGAATAACCAGAGGATCTTATTTCTTGATCTTTTTCAAATTGCCCTTTTAATTTATCCACGTCTTTTCTCCCCAGGTAACTTTCTATTGTTCCACTTGAATTCTTAGTCTCAGATATACTTAATACTATGATTTTTTCAGGTGATTTATTCTTTATTAAATTTTTTATTTTTTTAAGACTATCTTCATCATAAGGACTTCTGTAGCAAGCAATTAATATTTTCTCATTATTTTCACCATTCATTTTTTCACCATAAACCTATAATTTTCCACCAACCCAAACCTATAGTCATAAAGACAGTAATACCAATCAGATTTAGAGTAAGCCCTGGTTTTAAGAAATCTTTGGTTCTTAAAAGGTCAGTATCATATACCATCGCTGAACCAGGTGTACCAATTATAAACATAAAAGCGAAAGCAGAGGGTAGAGCTACAACAAACATACCAAGTTTCGGACTAAGATTTAGAGCAGAAGCAGTAAAAATTGTTAGAGCAATTGGAAGAATTGTTCCTGTTGCAGCACTATTACTCATTACTTCAGACAGAAAAATTGTTAGAGTTACCACAACAAATATTACTATATATGGATGAGATGCAAATAAATATATTATATTACTTGCAATAAAATCAGCAGCATTTGTCTCTTGAGAAAGTGCAAAAGCAAGAGTTATAGCTCCAGCATATAAAAAGATTATACCCCATGGAATTTTATTTTCAACATCTTCCCATGTTAATGTTTTTGTAACCCCCAGAAGACCTGCAATAAATACAGCGACAGTTGCCATTCCAATAAGAGTTCCAAATGTAGCCCATAAAACAAAGGCTAAAACTAAGAAAAATAAAACTTTGAATTCGTTAAAAGAAATACTGCCCATTTTATTAACTTCTTCTTGAAGGTAAGTTCTCAAATAGTTCATATCTATTTTTTCTGGAGGGTAAAAAATTCTCATTATCAAGTATACAAAAAAGATCATTACAAATACAATTGGAGCTGCAGCAATAAACCAGCCTACAAAACTTACTGCATTTCCTGGAAATTGCTGGTGATATATTGATATTGCAAGAGGGTTTCTTGCTCCACCCAGAAGTGTACCCATACTACCGACTGATGAACCATATGCTAGAGATAACAAAACTGCTTTTGAAAAGTTGGTACCTTCCATATCTCTTTTACTTGATCGAAGAATACTTAGAACAATTGGTATTAGTAGAGCAACAACGCCGTGAGCTGGCATTGTCATAGAAAGAAGAGCAGCTATTAGAACAATTCCAAGTAAGAATTTTTTAGGTGAAGATCCAAATTTTTTGAGAAATGTTAGAGCTATTCTTTTATCAACATTATATTTACTTAATGAAAAAGCAAGAATTATTGCTCCTAGTAGGAAAAAGATAGTTGTTGAACCGGCCCCTTGAAAAGCACTATCAGGTGTAAAAACACCTGTAGCGACAAGAGATACAGCTATAAAAAAGAAGGTAATTGGAAACGAAACAGGCCTTGTTATCCATAATATAATTGTTGCAGCAAAAACTGAAATTGCACTTTGACCTTCAGGTGAAAGACCTACAGGATTTGGAATAAGATTAATTATAATGAAAACAGCAAATGCAAGCCCTATAAACAGCCATCTTCGTTTATTTTCAGGAGTTAAATTTTTAAAATTTAAATCCAATTTTCTATCCACCTAGCTAATTAAGAGTTAAAAAGTTTAAAAATTTTTATAAAAATTTTTAGATTCAAATGTCTATAATATATTCGTTTTCCCCCCATATGATTTTTTAGCATCTAGATTTTTATCTACAGATGGTAATTCACCTAGATTATCTGCATCTTTTTTATTCCTATCTGTTCTTATATATTTTTTATCATCGATATCGACAGTATGAATTCTTGAACCCTTTTCCCATACTCTTTTACCTCCAACTTTTTCCTTAAAAACACAGGTGTACCATCTATCATTATCTTCGTCAATGCTTTGGACAATTTCATCTCTTGAAAATAGATTAGGGTTTTTCATTCCCTCCACTGTATTTAAAAACGCACGTACTTGTTTGATATGTTTATCTTCCTTTTTTATATGGCTAACCCAATATTCTTTAATTTTCCTATCTCCTTTTATTTTTCTTAATTTGTTTTTCTATTGCTTCACATGATTTATTAATAGCATCCATATAACCCCATCCTTCTTCTGATGCTATAAACATACCGCGTGGAGAAGACAGGCGCATTTTACAGAAAATGATATGTATTCCTTTACTTTGTTCAGAATGTTGTTTTAATCTAGTATAAATATGGGCATTATCTAGATAATCTAAGTACTTTCTAAAATTTGAATATATAATGTCTCTAGGTCTTGTTTTATTAAAATCTTTAATTTGGTCTAGTTTGCCTGAAAATTGTATAACGATAGGCTCTTTAATTGTTGAAGTTGCTAATGGTTCTAATAAATCTTTTTTTGTAACAATGCCATCTACTCTATTATTATCACCTATTATCATTCCACGATAATCTTTTTTTAACATGGTATCAACTATTGATCTCAATTCATCATCAGGATTCATCATTGTCACATATTCGGTCATCAGTCCCTTAACTGGTATATCGAAATAATCTTTTTTATCAGCCATAGATGCTCCATATTTTGAAGTATCTTGATATTGACCTGAACCACCTTGACGATGTTCTGGATGTATGAACTTTGAAATTGTATCATCAATAGTTATTATGCCAGATAGTTCATTATTTTCAAACACTGGCAATCTGGAGATATCTTCTTCTTTAAAAATCTTAATTGCTTTAGATACCGGTTCTTCTGAATTTATTTTAATAACAGGTTGAGAAATATATTTTTTAATTGGCTCATTTCCAAAATCATCTTCTACAGCTTTTTTAAGTAAATCTTTTGCAGTAACAATTCCAATTAGTTTATCTTTATCAAAAACAGGGAGTAAATAAGAGTCACTTTCAAGCATTAAAGCAGCGGTTCTTTCGATTGTATCTTTCTCATCTAAACTAGCTACATTTTTTAAAAAAGTTTTAGCTTTTGCATTCGGCGATATTTTTGCCCGTGATAAATCGCTTTTATTTAATATTCCTTTATATTTTCCATCCTTTGTAATAATTATTCCATTGGTACTGCTCATTTTAGATAGCGCTTTTGATATGGCCTCATTTTCTTCAATACTAAGATAATCTTTTCTCATTATTTCTTTAATCGAATTCATATTTTTTCCTCCAAATTTATTTTATTAGTTTATATCCGGCATTTTGCCAGGCAAGTATTCCACCTAAAAGGTTTGAAACATTTGGATAATCATTCTTTTTGAGAAAACTTGAAACTATACTTGTTTTAAATCCACTATCACAGTACACTACAATATGTTTATTTTTTGGAATCTTTTCCAACTTATTTTTTAAATCTCCAACATATATATTATGTGCATTTTTTATATGCCCTGGATTAGACCAATTTGATTTATTCCTAACATCTAAAACAAAAATAGATTCTTTTTCAATATTTTTATTTAGTTTCTCTGGTACCCAAGTGTCAATTTTTTCAATTTCTTCGTTTGAATTTGCCCAATTAGAAAACCCTTTATGCAAGTATCCCTCAATATTATCATATCCTAGCCGTATTAATCGTTTTACAATATCACTGAGATTTTTATTAAAATCATCAACTAGTATAATCGGATAAGCGTTATTTAAAAAATAACCTGAAAACATTGGTATTCCATTTCGCCAGATATTCAAACTTTTTGGTATATGGCCACCTGCAAAACTAACTGGTGATCTTATATCTAGAATCTGAACATTTTTTGATAGCAAATCTTTTATTTCTTTGGAATTTAGAGGAAATATTTCTGGTAAAACATCTAAAACTGGTGCACCATTTTGGTTGTATTTTTCCATTTTTTTAAAATAAGGTGGAATATAGTGATGTTCATTTATCTTGAAATTAACAAAATCTTTTTTTGATTTTTTTAATAGTTTATTTGTTTTTTTCTCATAACCAATAGTAGTATATTCATGGTCACTTATCTCTCCACCACATACCGACCCTTGTCCATGTGCAGGACAAACTATTACTCCATCATCTAAACTAAGTATTTTATTATGCAATGAATCATACAGTTTTTCCGAATTTTGTTTTCTTTTTTCTTTTCCATACAAATCTATTCTTCCGGTGTCTCCAGCAAATAGAGTATCACCTGTAAAAACCATAAAAACATCATTTGATATTCTTTTATCTTTAACTGTTATTGATATACTTTCATCAGTATGCCCTGGTGTTTCAAGTATCATAAGTTCAAGGAAGCCCAAGTTGAATTTGTCATTTTCTTTTACTTTTTTACCATATTTAAAATTTAATTTTGAACCATGATAAATCTCTGCCTCTGTTCTATTTTGAAGTTCTTTTGACCCTATAACATAGTCCTCATTTCTGTGTGTCTCAAATATGTATTCTATTTTAAGTTCATTTTTTTTAGATATATCACTGTAGTCTTCCACATCTCTCTTTGGATCAATTACTGCAGCAATTCCTCCTGAAGAAATCAAGTATGAATTATGTGAAAGTCCTTCTGAAGTAATTTTTTCAAATATCATAATCTTGTTCAGCTCAAATTTTTATTTGATATATAAAAGTAAAATAGTAGATTTATTCTACTACTTCTTTTAATCTCGGCTTCTCACCGACAACGGTTGGATTTTCTGGATACGAAGTCCATTCAGTAAATGATCCTTCATATATCTTTACACTTGGATATCCTAGATAAAATTTGAATAATAAAAACTCGTTTGTTGCTTCTCTACCTGTTCCACATGAACAAATTATTAATTTATCTCTGGTTGCACCAACATCATTCAAAATTTCTTTTATTTCATTATCAGGTTTTAGTAACTTTGGATTATTTTCATCCATTAATTTTTTCCATGAAAGATTTACTGCACCTGGAATATGACCCGGTAAAATCCATGGGCCTTGACCTTCATAGACTTTTTTTGGCCTTGCATCTAAAAGTATTGTGTCATCTCTGTCTTTTAAATCTTTAACTTCATCCATATTAACATAATAGTCATCTTGAACATTAATATTAAATTTTGATTCTTTAATATGTGGAAATTCTTTTGTTAAGTCCTTGTTTTCATTTTTCCATTTGTCAAGGCCACCATCCAAAACATAAACATTATTATGTCCAAATCTAGCTAGAGTATAAGCAACCATAGTTTGTTCTAATCCATCCCCCCATCCTCTGAATTCACCTTTTGCTGTATAAACAACAACAGGTTTATTCTCTTCTAAACCTATTCTGCTAAAAAGACTTTGGATAACTTCATCTGGAACATAGACACCAGGTCTACCTTCAAAAGGCACTCTTAAAAGCTGCTGATTGAAATATACTGCGCCAGGTAAATGCTCTGTTACATAATCATGAATATCTGGTTGGGTATCTAACACTGTAATATTTGGATCATCAATATTCTTTTCAAGCCAATTAGTAGAAACTAATTTTACTTTACTTTCTTTATCTTTTTGACATGGATAATTTCTCATTTCTCTTTTCACCTAAGATTTTATTTAATAAAACCTAGAGTAAGATATATAATATTGACTTAATTTCAATTTAAAATTGTATTAAAAACAATTGCAGAAAAAATAAGGATAAAACGATAGTTATATATTATTTCTATAAACTTATTTTTTAGTTAAATTAAAACTATTTTTAAGTTATTATTAAATATATACCAGTAATAAAAAAACTAGATGAAAACATCGTTTAAAATTGCTCAATTGCTGGGAATTCCAATTAAAATACATTTTAGTTTTATTGTTATTCTTGCATTGTTTGCATGGGTTTTTTCTGTACAAAATATTCAGTTGCTAGGTTTTACTATCGGATATGGAGAGCTACAAATCTCAAATACCTACAAATATTTACTTGGGATCATATTAACTATATTATTTTTTGTATGCGTATTACTACATGAGTTAGGTCATTCATATGTAACCCAAAAAAATGGGTTTAAAATTAATAGTATTACTCTTTTTATATTTGGTGGAGCCTCTCAAATGAAAGAAACACCGAGAGACCCTAATACTGAGATAAAAATCGCAGCTGCAGGACCAAGTGTAAGTTTTCTCCTATCAGGTTTTTTTATTTTGATATTTAGGCTGTTGAAAAATTAATTGAACCCCTCTGCTTTTCATTTAAAGCGGGATGCAATAAATGAAAAAACAGAGAGGGGTAAGTCTCAGAAAGACCATAA
>CAZFFN010000125.1:0-8565 GCA_964518165.1 uncultured Thermoplasmatales archaeon | reverse complement strand
ATCTGATTCATATCCTGTACCATTCTTATCTATTACTTTAGCGACATATAATTCAGTGTCTGGTGCTATGGTTTTTATTATACTAGCAATCTGTGTACCATGACCATGACAATCATCAGGAATGCTGTCATCATTTACAAAATCATATCCATCAGCTATATCTATATAATTAGTATCAACACCGGTGTCAAGAATACAAATCTTAATGTTCTCACCAGTCAAACCAATTTCTTCAAAAGTTTCATTATAACCAATCAATGAAAGACTTTCATCAAGTAAAACAGAAAAATACTCATCATAATAAATGGATTCAATATCAATAATATTTTTAACTTTTTCGAAAGAACTTTTATTAACAAAACCGGCCATAATATTTTTTGAAAAAATTTCTGCTTCTTTTACAAAACCTGTATTTTCTAAATCAAATATGTTTTCTGAAAAATGTTTCTCATCATTAGAATCTGATAATTTAATTATTATCCTAACTTTTTCCCCATTTTCGAATTTATTTTTTATATTCTTAGGTATTGCTAAATTATTTTTATCTTTTATATCATCATTAAAGGTTTCCTCTGAATCAGCGGAAAAATCTTGTTTTTTTGTTATGTTGTAAAGACATTCATTTTCATAAATATCTGAAATATTTTCATAATTTCCTTCGTTATCAACAGCTGTGCTCCAAAAACGATAGTATCCCGAACTATTTGGAAAAGTGAACTTCCAATTATTTTTTTCAGAATCATAAAAAAGCTCATCGAAAAAATATTTTTTACTCCAAGAAATATTGTCTAGACTAAAGGAATAAAATAAACTGATTTTATCAACGCCACTACCATTTAGATTATCTGAAACATTATTGTAAAATATACTTAAAGGATTGTCTGATTTGTTAAAAATATATTTTTTAAAAGAAGTTAAACAACTAGTTGGAGGAATTGTATCATTTATATAATAGTCAGATTCATTAGAAGAATTTGATACATTTCCATTGTCCTCTTTTATTTTTGAATTATTGTCAGCAGAATTCTCTTGTGAAACTGAATTATTTGATGAAACATTTTGAGAGGTATTTAAATTATTTTCCGTTTCATTTTCTATTGTATCAAAAGAATTTGTATTGTTATCAACTTTTATTAAAAGATTTCCATCATATGTAAAGTTATTTTGGATAGAAGCATGTGAATCTAAATTTTCATTAACAGTTTGATTTGAATTTTTACTTAAATTATTATTATCTAATTTGTTAGAATTAGTAATTACGTTATCACTTGAACTTGAACTATTAACAAAAGAAGAGGCTGAACCCAGAAGATTTGTCAATAGTAAAAAAAATATCAAACATGCACTAACTTTTTTTATTATGGATTTATCGTTAAAAAAGAAGATATTTCTAGAATTAGTTTTTTTAACAGTTGAAGATTTACTTTCTTTATACGGTGTTATTTTTTTGTGATTTGATAATAGCTTGTCCACTATCGTATCAATATCTTTTTTTTGAATTTCTGAATTTTTTTTGGAAACGTCATCTGAAAACAACTATGTATTCCCCATCTAAATCTCCTAGCTAAAATTGTAATATATATTAGCATATATATATCTTGTTATTCTAGAAAAAGTATATATTTTTTTAAGCGATAGTTTAAAGAACGTTTTTTGTATTTTTTCGCTCAGATTTCAATGTATAAAGTAGAAATAAATATTAATCTAAAAAAAGGGGTATCAGACCCTGAAGGAGCAAACACCTTAAAAGCACTACATTTACTTGGTTTTGAAAACGTAAAAGAAGCAAAGACAACTCGAACATTTGATCTTTTAATTGATGGAGAGGATCCTGAAAAAGTAAAAGAAGATGTTGAACAAATCTGCAAAAGGCTTCTAACAAACCCTGTTATACACACATATAAAATTGATATTAAGGAAAAATAATTTTGGGGAGATCATTTGAATATTGAAAAATTATTTAAAAAAAAGACTGAAAAATGTGATTGTCTTGAAGTTGACATTCTATCTGCATCAGATGAAGATTTAAATGAAATCTCTGAAAAAATGGAAATTGGATTAAATTTAGTTGAGATGCAGAGGATAAAAAACTATTTCAAAGAAAAGAATAGAAATCCTACAGACATAGAACTACAAGCTCTCGGCCAGGCCTGGAGCGAACACTGCTGTTATAAATCAAGTAAAGTTCCTCTAAAAGAACATGTTTTTGGAATAGAAGAAGATAAGATTATAGCACGTGAAGATGCCGGTGTTGTAGAATTTGATAAGGATCATTATTACTGTGCTGCTCTTGAGTCACACAATCACCCCTCAGCAGTTGAGCCATATGGAGGAGCTGCAACCGGGGTGGGAGGTATTGTTAGAGATATTGTATGTATGGGAAGTCAGCCTATTGCATATATTGACCCACTCTTTTTTGGCCCCCTTGATTTACCTTTAAAAGACGTGCCTAAAGGAACAAAACATCCAAGATTTTTATTTAAAGGGATAGTCGACGGAATAAGAGACTATGGAAATAGAATTGGAATTCCTACACTATCCGGTCAAGTTTATTTTCATAAAGGTTACACCGGCAACTGCCTAGTTAATGTAGGCTGTGTAGGTGTTATGAAAAAAGAAGAAATGATACACAGTAGAGCAAAAGCACCAGGCAATATTTATGTCTATGTCGGTGGAAAAACAGGCCGTGATGGGATACATGGTGTAACATTTGCTAGTGCTGAACTAACTGATGAAAGTGAAGAATCAAGTAGATCTGCAGTACAAGTAGGCGATCCCATCACTAAAGAACCATTAATTCATGTAACTCTGGAATGCAATAGAAAAGGCCTCCTAGAAGGATTAAAAGATTTTGGAGGTGGAGGACTATCCTGTGTATGCGGAGAACTAGCATACGATGCAGGTTTTGGCGCTGAGATACATCTTGAAAATATACCTCTTAAAGAAGAAGGACTTAATCCTTGGGAGATATGGATATCTGAAAGTCAGGAACGTATGATGTTTCTTGTTTCACCTGAAAATATTGATAAAGTTCTACATATCTGCAAACAATGGGATGTAACAGCAGTAGTTGTAGGTAAAGTAATCCCAGAAAAAATAACACGTGTTTTTTACAAAGGAGAAAAAATTCTAGATATGGACATGGATTTTTTCACAGGTGGACCAGTATATGATACCTGTGAAAGACCAATTTCAAAATCAAAAAAGAAAGAAAGAAAAGATCCAGATTTTGATATGCCTGATTTAAATGTAACTTTAAAAAAACTCCTTTCAAGTTTTAATATCGCTAGCAAAGAATGGGTTATAAGACAATACGACCATGAGGTACGTGGAAACACTGTTATAAAGCCATTACAAGGAAAAATAAATTTCGAAGGGCACGGTGATGCAACAGTATTAAAACCACTTAAAGACAGTTTTCGAGGTCTTGCAGTAACATCAAATGTAAATCCAAGATTCATGGAAAGAAATCCATACTGGGGAGCAGTATCAGCCATAGATGAGAACTGTAGAAATCTAGTTTCAGTTGGTGCAAAACCAGATGCCCTTCTTGATTGTTTGAATTTTGGAAACCCTGAAAAACCTGAAAGAATGGGGGAATTTTATGAAGCCTGTAAAGGACTTGGCAACTCAGCTAAAGAAATGAAACTACCTTTTATGTCTGGAAATGTAAGTTTTTATAACGAGTCAATTAAAACATCAGTACCTCCAACTCCTCAGATTACAAGCATTGGAATAGTTGAAGATATTAGAAAATGTATCACCTCTGATTTTAAAAAGAAGGAAAATCCGATATATCTTGTCGGTAAAAAAACAGAGAAAGAAATGGGTGGTTCTGAATACTACAAAGCACTTTCGTTAGATGGAGGAAGAGTTCCTAGAAGCGATTTGAAAATATTAAAGAATTGTTTGGAAGGAATCCTTTCTTCAATTAAAAAAAGTCTACTTTCTTCTTGTCATGATGTAAGTGAGGGCGGAATTGCAGTCTGCCTTTCTGAAATGTGTATTGGTGGAGATATAGGATGCTCCGTTGATTTATCAGAAATTGGAAAAGATCTAAGACCAGATTATAAACTATTTTCAGAGTCAAACACAAGATGGATTGTAGAAGTAAAAAAAGATAAAGCAAATCAATTTGAAAAAAATCTAAATAAACAAAAAACACCGTATCAAAAAATTGGAGAAGTAAAAAAAGATAAGTTAATAATAAAACATGAAAAATCAATAATTGTAAATCAAAAGATTAATAATCTTAGAGATATTTGGAAAAATAAAATCTTGGATGTAATGGGCTAATATAGGAGAAAAAATGCTATTAAAGAGCAAAAAATTGTATGGCATTATCATTGTTCTTTTCATATTTTTTATTTTACTTATTCCAATAATTTCTGCTCAAAATTATTATGCAGATATTGAGATTACAGTAGATGATTCAGGTGTTGTAAATATTGAAGGAATCTCGAATCACCCTAATCTAATAATAGAAAATTCAGAAAAATATACCTATAAAAAACAAAGTTACTGGTTCCTAAACATTACTAAAAATGAAGAATTTTCAGATTATATTTACAATTTAAATTTACCAGAAGGTTCAAAAATTAATTATATTGATGCATCTGGTTTTAATTCAATAGAGGAAGAAGAGGGTAGTTTAGTTATTTCTGGTTCGGGAAAAAATGAGCCCTTATCAATTGCTGTCCAATATCAATTAGATAACCAAATATCAGGCGATATTTCATTAAATAATATCATTCTAGTAGGCCTTTTGATTTTAATCTTTATTGTTTTGTCTTTGTTGATTTATTTCATATATCAAGATAGGAAAAATAAATCTAAAGTTAAAAAAGAAATAGACAATAAACTCGACTATGACCTAAAGGGCCTTAGCAAAAGACAAAAAGAAATAGTAGAACTTTTAGTTGATAAAAAAAGACCTTTGACTCAAACAGATATCCAAAAAGAATTAAAATTTCCAAAAGCCGCAGTATCAAGAAATGTTCATTCTTTAGAACTTAAAGGCCTAGTTGAAATTGAAAAAACTGGCATGTCAAATTTAATCCGTCTTAAAAAACCATAAATTTTTGTTTTTTTGTACTTTCTTCGGGTTTGTTCCACCGTGTTCCGGTTAGATTATATATGCTGTTTCAACCAATATAATATTGTAGTTCGGAAGTTAAGTTCCGAGGTTGTGTACGATATGAAAAAAATGATGAGTATAATTATGGTGCTGATGCTAATTGTTTCTATAACTTCATTAGCATTAGCAGATGAAGCTGAAGAAGATCCAGCAGATGAAAATGAATATGAAAATACAAATAATAGTGATGAAAATGAAACATCAGATCCTATAGATAGTGAAACAGAAGAAGAAGTTGAAATTATGAATTATTCACTAGGTGCTGAAATAAGGCTTTTACAACTTGAAAAAGCAATTACTAGAAATCTTTTAAAAGGTGAAATGACAGTTGATGTTTTAGAAGACCTTGGTTATAACATAACAGATCTTGAAGCAATACTTGGCGAATTTATACTTCTATTAGAACAAGTAAATGATACAGATCCACAGACTAACGATTCAGTTGAGGTTTTTGTTGGTTTAAAAATTGATGCAAAAAATCTTACTAAACAATTTAGAGATACAGTAAAAGATATACTTAGTGATGATAAATACCAAGAAGTAAGAGAGCAAATAAGAGAAAACCTTACTGGCGAATTAGAAAACTATAGTAAGACAATTAAAGTAAGAATAAAGCAGTTTAATAAAAATCAAATGTATAGGTTATATGGAATAATTGGCAATGGTAATAATTCTTGTGTAAATCAATATATGAATGGAACAATGAATCTTTCGCAATTAAAATTACAAGTAAATAAAATGGTTAACAATAGAACAAAAGAAAAGAAACAAGAGATTTTTTCAGAGATGAAAAAAGAAAAAATACAAAATAAAGCAAGTATAAATTCTCATTTAGAACAAGTAAAAAATAGTTTTTCACAGGGAAGACAAGAAAGATTACAGGAAAGACTGGATATGGCAAACGAAAAAGGAAATGAAAATTTAGCTGAAAAAATACAAGAAAAGATACAAAACAATCAAAACATTCCAGGCCCTGGAGGTCAAGGAAACAGCGGCCCTCCAAGTTCAGTTGGTAATGGAAAAGGGAAAGGACAAGGAAATTAATATAGGAGGAAAAGATAGATATGAATAAAAAAATTATATCAACATTTGTTCTTTTATTAATTTTAATATCTGCAACATTGGTTTTTTTTACATTTAATCAGTCAGAGTCTGATGGTAAAAGTGAGGATTATACTCCAATCGATGATTTTACAGACGACGATTTATCAAATGAGATAGATGATTATTTTATTTCAGAAGATGATGATGTAGACATCGGAGATATGATTTAATAATAGGATTTCCCCCGTCTCTCTTTTTATTTTTTTGTATATTACAAATAAGCATAATTATTAAATCCATGTGATTTCATTTCATTTATAATGATGAACGAACCCTTGCTGAGACGTTTTAGTCGATGATGAAGATCTTGAGTGCTGAAAAAAAAATCTTTTCAGCATATTTCTTTTTAATTTTTGGCAGATTGTTTATAAAAAGCTTTTTAAGTATTTTATATATTAGTAATTTATACGTAATGCATTATAACGCAAAAGTATGTAAAAAAATACTTGGATGGGATGATGAGAAAAGTATTGAATTTAAAAAAATTCATAATAACTATAATAACAATTTTTTTCTTAATTTCACAAATTTTTTCATCTTTTTCTCTGGCTTTACAAATACCTACTGTTGATACAAATCAGCCAATAGGCATAAGCAACAATAATGCTACCCTTAGAGGCATATTGAATAATAATGGAAGTAGTAACACAAGATGCGGTATTAGAATTGGTAATTCTTCTGGTGTTTACAACAACAATATAACAGTAGGGTTAACTCAGAATAATTCTATTTTTGAATTTAATACAATTACAAATAAACTTTATGAAAGACAAACAACAAGAAACAACGACCTGGGACTAAGCCCCTCACACAATCCATACATAGCACAAACCTTCACAATAGGAAACACAGGAGAAAACGAAACATTCCCCATAAAAAAAATACAAATAAAAATGAGCAGAACAAACCAACCAGGAAACCTAAAAATAACAATAAAAAACACAGACCAACAAGGAAAACCCACAGGCACAAACCTAACACAAGGAACACTAAACACAACACAAAACACAATCACAACCGAATCAGAGGGACAATGGTACACCATACACCTAAACACAAACCCACAACTAACAAAAGGAAACACATACGCAATAACACTACACTCACCCAACTCAAATGGATCAGACTACCTCAAAATAAAAACCAACACCAACAACCCATACACACAAGGAACAACACAAACATCAGAAAACGGAGACACATGGACAACAGAGAATAATGTAGACATATGTTTTAAAACATATAGAGATGAAATCTCTCTAGAATCAGGTAAACTCTATTTTTATCAAGCATGGGGAAATAATACAGTTGGTTTTTCAAATGGAAGTGAAATAGCCTTTCTTACAGCACCAGAAGTTACAACAAATCTCAATATCACAAATATAAATTCTACAAAAAACAATTTAACATGGAATAAGGGACCTGGTGCAAATGTTACATATATAGAAAGAAATACGATTCCATTATGGCCAAAAGAAAGTGGAATAGAGATTTACAATGGATCTGGTACAAGTTATGAAAATGCTTGTCTTTTAGAAGATGAAACTTATTACTATAGAGCCTGGTCTTATTGTAACTGGAGTTACGAAAATACAGATTACAACAGATGGTCGACAGATAGTGCTTTAAAAAGCAATAAAACAAATAACATTTCCTCAATTGATTTGATAAATCCATCAATAAATGGAACCAATGCTTTAATGTTGCAACCCAATATTCAGATTTGGGCAAATGATACAGATGAAGATAATTTGGATGTTTATTGGTATGAAAATAGTACTGGTTCATGGGAACTAAGAAACATAAATAGAAGTATTTCTGCAAACTCTACAGCATCTTATACCTTTTCCCAGTTCAACCAATATAACACAACTTATTATTTCAAATTAGCAATAAACGACAGCAAAGATAACATCAGCCAGTGGTTTTATTTTAAAACAAACAATATACCAGAAGGAAGCTTAATTTATCCATCACCTAACGGAACAACAGCAGTTAATTTGAATCCAACTTGTAGATTTTGGGCAAATGATACCGATGGAGATAGCCTAACTGTAAAATGGTATGAGAATAGTACTGGAAACTATGTTTTAAGAAACACTAATTTAAGCATTATTGCAAATAATACTGTATCATACACCTTTCCACAGTTTAATGAATACAACTCTACATACTACTTTAAAGTAGCAATCGAAGATGGAAAAGATGAAAAAAATATATGGAGCTATTTTACAACAAAATCTGTAAAACCAATTGTTTCAACAAATATCTCAACAGGTGTAGAAGAGACAAATGCTACGTTACAAGGTTTTCTAGATTCAGAT
>CAZFFN010000124.1:0-1726 GCA_964518165.1 uncultured Thermoplasmatales archaeon | reverse complement strand
AGTGGCTTGCCGCGCGCGACATATTTTTGAAAGTGTTATTCAGAAAAAAAAGGTATCGGCCTTTCATCTCCGGGCCTTCGCTTCACTCAGTCCCGCAGTATTCTCGGCCTAAAAATAATTAAATTTTCTAAAGGTTTTGAGGTGAAAAAGGATGAAGAAAAAAGTATATATTGGCATAGTTTTTTTGTCAGTTGTAATACAAATTAGCTCATCCGGGCTGATAAATATAGGCGCAGGAGAATCTATGATAATACCAAAAAATAGAGAAGAACATTTAGATATTTTAGAAGATTACCCACATTTTTTAGAAGATACAATATTAAATGGGGAATATATGGTAATAGTAAATAAAGATGGAAAAGAACCACCAGATTTTGAAAAAAACTCTTTTGATTATGTAATTACCTTTGATGCCCACACTCAAATAATAGAAAATGCACGTGACGATTTTATTAAAAAATATAACATTGATCCTATAGTGCCTTTACCTGAACCTACAAAAGATAAAAAAACATATATGAAATGGGCATTAAAAAACATCAAATCACCAAATATCAATCAAAATGTTGAAACAAAGTCGTTAATTCCACATGAGATTAACGGTTGGCTTGAACTTAGGATGGTAGTACCAACAGATAGTACTCATCGTCCTTCAAATCCAAATGATTTAGCAATTATGTCCCTTACAGGTTGGGATCGATTTGAAGGCGAGTTTGGTGTGACTTGTGATTGTTCAGTTATCTATGGTTATTGGAACGCCCAACCTACATCACAAGATAATACATCCCAAATCTTAGAAGATCTTGAATCTGATTGTTCAGGTTTAAAAATTGCTGATAATTATATCATTCAAGGTTTAATTAAATATGGAGATCATAACGGTCGCGCAAACACACCTGGTTTTTATAATGTAGTTGCTGAAGATTGTACCGGTCCAATTGAGCATGAAAAAAGCAGAATATCACAACATGAAATTACTCATAATATCGGTGGTATGGGAGATACCTGGGGCTGGTGGGAACATGATGAATGCATTATGAATTATTGGCATTTGTTTTGGGGAACCACAAAGTGGTGTAATTCATGCCATAATCTCGTTATGGATAATATATGGTATCCCTAATTCTAAGAGTGAGTAATTAATAAGAAAGAAATAAGGACGACAATTACATGAATAATAAAAAATATTTAATTTGGATTATTGCTGGAAGCATTTTAGTATCAGCAATAATCTTCACATATTTTTTTATTGTATTTACGTATGAATATTCATCAACAATATCTGTTGAAAAAATTGAGTTTAAACCTGAAAAATTTGTGAATATAACCAATGATGAATTAAATAAATGGCCTTATTTAAAAAAAGCATATATTTCAAATAAAACCCTTGAAGTTCCATATAATGAAAAAGATCAAATCACGGAAATAAGAAATTTTTTCTTGGATAGAGGAACATTTAATATTAAAATCAATGATTCATACTACGAAGTTAGTTTCACTTCATCATAAGTAATATTTAAAAAAACATGAATCGCAAATACGATGTTTAACATCTGAAAACCATATTTTTTGTATTTTACCAAATAATTTTAAATAGCATGTAAACATATTTGTTTACGATAGTTATGGTGCAGGTACAAGTACGACTCACAGAAAATCTTCTCAATGCTATCGATTCTTGGATTAAAGAAGGAAAATTTAAAAGCCGCAGTGATGCCATTCGCAT
>CAZFFN010000123.1:0-3892 GCA_964518165.1 uncultured Thermoplasmatales archaeon | reverse complement strand
TCAAGTCCTGCTTTAAAACCAATTTTTTTATAGTCCATACTAAGAGATGGATAAAAGATATGGTTTATTACTCTTACTACTAAAAAAATTTTATGAATATCCGGCTTTGCACATTTATTATATGGTTTATGTGCAGATTTGATTTTTGCACATAAATTCAGGAATGATTAAATTTTCTGAAAGAATTTAAAAAGATATCCATCATCGGTTTCAATAGTAAGTCTAGTGTAATTTTCAGATAAATAATAATTCCCTATTTTATCATAGATATATTTTCTATCAGAGTTTGGCAAAGAACTAATTTCATAATATATCAGATCATCATCTACAGCAAAATGTTCACAACTATTATTCGTCACAACTCCTGTTATATTTATATGAATGACTTTTAACGTATTGTTTTGATTAAAGGTCCAAGTGGTATTCTTAGTATAAGGCTCATTATTATATTCAATTTCTTTCCAACTACCAACAAGTCTACTAACAATATGCCTACCATAGTCATCATAAAGAGCATCAATTTTTGTTACTTTTATTTCAGCATATAAATCTCCGCCTACATATTCTCCTACAGTAATTATGCCTGTCCATAAATATTCGCGATCAGGAAATAACATAGATTTATCGACATTTTCATCAATATAAACTCTCATAGAATGTTTTTTATCGGAAAAATAATCTTCTTGATAAATCGAACCCTTTTCTGAATATCCATTAAACCATGCTTGAGTAGTCACTGTTTTATTTTCGTAATCTTTAGGATTAGAATTAATATCTTTGATAGAAATGCCATCGTAGGGCTTGAGAGATAAAATTCCTAATACAATTATAAAAAAAATTGCCAATGTAATGACTCTTATTATTGCTGCAATATTTGCTTTTTTAATTATTTTTTATTCACAGATTTTTTTAGATTAAATCTACTTATTATACTTCCAAACAAAAAACAAACCAATACAACAAAAAGAACAAATATTCCGATAAAAAAATAAGTTGCTAATGTTGAAGATTCAACATAACTCTGCATAAGATTGAAAAAAACTGCACCTACAATAATAAATCCAATAAAAAGTATTATCCATGAAAAAATTGAGTTTTTTTATCAATTAAGGTCCATTTTCCTTCAGTCATAGTGATTAGAAATATTATTTTAACTATTAAGGTTATATTTTTTATCAAAAAGTCTTATTTTTCTTTAATCAAAAGGAGTACTTTCAATGACCTGTCATTAATATATATAATAGTATAAACAATATCTGATAAAAAACGACTATCCAATAGGGGTTTTAACATGAGAATACTAATTGATACTAACATCTTTATCTATCGTGAAGACGACCAACCCATATCTGAAAATTTACAAAAATTACTACGAATATTAAATGAGACAAATGTTACTATCCTCATTCATCCGGCATCCATCAAAGAACTTGAAAAAGACAAAAACGAAAAGCGAAGAAAAACCATTCTTTCAAAAATTGAAACATATCCTATCTTAGAAAAACCCCCAGAGTATAAAAAAGATATCAATTATAAAGGACTTATAGGACAATCAAAAAATATACACGATGAAAATGACAATGCAATTTTATATACAGTTTATCGGGATGCTGTAGATTTTTTAATAACAGAAGACAAAGGAATACATAAAAAAGCAAAGGATGTTAAACTCTCAGATAGAATCTTTTTAATTCAGGATGCTTTAGAATTCTTTGAAGAGTATACACGCAAGAAACCAATACTTGCACCACCAGCACTAAAAAAGGATTATGTTTATAATTTGGATATAAATGATGCTATTTTTGATTCTTTAAGAGATGAATATGAAGGGTTTGATAAATGGTTTAAAAAAATTGCTCGAAAAGGACGAGAATGTCTTGTAAGTTTTAGATATGATGGAAGTATCGGTGCTGTTTTGGTATACAAAATTGAAAATGAGTCCATCGAAGATTGTAAACCAAGACTGCAAAAAAGAAAAAGAGTAAAAATATGTACTCTCAAAGTTACACATATCGGCCACAAAATCGGGGAGCTTTTCATAAAAATGTGTGTTAGTTATGCGGTCAACAATCAGATTTATGAAATCTATTTAACACATTTTACACAACCAGAGGACATGTTAGTAAATCTTATTTCCCAATATGGTTTTTCAAAAGTAGGTTCTAAACACAACGGAGAAGACATATATCTAAAAAGATTAACAGTACAAAAAGACCAACAGAAAAATCTATCTTTTTTTGAAATAGACACACAATATTATCCCAGTTTATATGACGGTGAAAAAGTAAAAAAATTAATTATCCCTATTAGACCAGAATATCATAATAGACTTTTTACAGACTCAAAAGAAAGACAGTCAAGTTTAACTGAATATTCTGGGGAGTTCATAGTTGAAGGCAATACTATAAAAAAAGCATATCTAACTCATTCAAAAATAAAGAAAATGGAACAAGGAGATATAATTTTATTTTACTTATCAAGAGGAAAAAGACATTTGAGTGAAATAAGATCAATTGGTACAATTGAAGAAATACATCGGGGGATTAGAGATAGCAATGAAATCATTAAATATGTTGGTAAAAGAACAGTTTATTCCAAAGGAGAAATTGAACAAATTGCGCAAAAACCTACAACAGTGATCTTATTTCAACACCATTTCTATTTAGAAAAACCATTATCCTTAAATAAACTATTAAAGATGAATATATTGTCAGCAGCGCCACAGACCATTACAGAAATAGATCATGATAAATATCTGAAGATAAAAGAGGAAGGTGGGATAAATGAACGTTTTACTGTCGATTAAACCAAAATATGTTGAAAAGATAGCAAATGGAGAGAAACAATACGAATTTAGAAAAAAAATCTTTCGTAATAAAAATGTCAAAGAAGCATTTATCTACTCAACTGCACCTACTAAAAAAATCATTGGTAAATTCGATATTGGCACAATTATTGAAGACGATCCAATCGCTTTATGGGCAGAACTGCAAGAAGTATCTGGAGTTAATGAAAAAGAATTTTTCGAGTATTTCAGAAATCTTGATAAAGGGTTTGCAATAGGAATTGAAAAACTAAATATTTTTGCTGAGCCAATTGAACCAAATGAAATAATAAATGATTTTTCTCCACCACAGTCATTTTGTTATGTAAATACTAAAATATCTGATAAACTCCAATAATATTTTTTAATACTTTCAACCACCCAATAGAAGTTTTTATAACCTGAATTTCGCACTTAATCTTTATTTAAGTGCGAAACTCAGGATGTCAATGATTCGCCAATTCTAGCTTCTGCCTTAGCAATTCCAAATAATGGTATTTGGACTGAAGATAAACATTTTGATAAACAAGATAAGATAAAGATATAAAAAACAAAAGATTTAAAGAAATATATCTAAAAAAGTAGTTTTTATTCAGTCAAGTTTAACATTTAAAAATAAATTTTTTACCCTACAACAGACATCTCCCGATCAATTTTTTTTCCTTCAAATCTTTTAAGGCTTAGATCCTCTAATATATCACTTTCTTTATTATCTGCAACAAAATCAGTAAGTGTCTTTGAAACCATTGGTGATAACATAAATCCATGGCCGCTAAAACCATGGCAGTGGATAAAACCTTTCATTTCTTTAGTTTCACCTAATATAGGCCTTGCATCTGGTGTCACATCATAAAAACCAGTCCAATGCCTTAAGAGTTTTACATGTTTAAGAATTGGTGCGTAACGTGTGAGAGTTTTACTCATATGTCTTAAGAATTCAAATGTTGGAAGAGTTTTAAACCCCGGTTTTTTTTCAACTGGTACACCTCCCACGATTTGTCCTTCCTTTTGCTGGCTGAAATATATACCATCTTTAAAACTTATTACCATCGCTTGAAAAATCGGTTT
>CAZFFN010000122.1:0-1774 GCA_964518165.1 uncultured Thermoplasmatales archaeon | reverse complement strand
GTGAGAAGTAACACAACCAATTTCACCAGAACTCATCATCTCTGGATATTTTCCCTTTATAATATCACTCAAATCATCTTCCCTACCATCATAAGCAGATATACGAGTATAATCTTCAATTTTCCAATATTTAAATTGAGACTCCATATACTTCCATCTTTCTGGTTGATCATCTAAATTAATACAATATACTGGTCCAAAATTTTCAAGTTTATATGTTGATTTATTATTATCCATAATTTACATTAGTTTATTATTACTTGCCCAAGTGTAATCAGATTTATAAAATTTAATTATATTGTCTATGCATTTATCAGTCAACACATAATTATAATCAGATGAATTTTTATACTGAAGAGATTTTTGTTTTTTAAGTTTTATCTTTTCTGATAGTTTTTTAGGAAGTATTGATATATTAGCAAAATCGTAAACATCACATTCATCAAAATAAAATTCACTTTGAGGTCTAATATGATTATCATTTACATAATTATTTTGTTCATATAAATCAAATATTAGTTCCACCCAATACTTAAAACTTGGATATTTTTGACCACCTTTAGAGCATCTCCAAGTATATTCTGAAATTAATCTTTCCACAGGATCTCTATAAATTGAAAAAATATATGAAAAATCAGAAAGATTAAATTCTTGCTTTATAAGTTCTGCATGAATATGTTGAGATCCGCAAAGACCTTTATATGGTTTAATGGATCCTTCGTCAAAATAAGATACTTCATATCCATTTTCTTTGAAAAGTTCCAAAACAGAACTTCCTGCAGTTTTAGGAACATGAATATAAAGTATTTTTTGATTATCTTTTGTAAATACAGGCATTATACTTGATACTTAGAATTATCTTTTTTAAGATGAACAATTTTAGGATCAAAAGTGCAGTATGATTGAAAATCTTCTGGATAAGCAAATTGTGGACTCAAAGTTTTAACTCTATCGCTATTTTCAACTAAAAATTTATTTAAATGACTTTCATCATGCCATACTGGAATAGTATCATTTTTAACATCAATATCAATACGAGAATCTAAAACATCCAATAACTCATAAACATCTGGTATTTTTCCACCCCAAAAACAAGCTTGATAGTAAATTTCTGGTTGATACTTTTCAACATCTAAAAATGCTTGAGATTTTTTAGATGTTTCAAAAGAACCAGGAAGTTTATCATGTGGAGGCATTTTCATATAATGACAAGGATGATGTACTGAGAAGAAAGATTTCTCCGATAAAATTTCATCCTCAGATACATTATCAACAACTAAAGTATCTGCATCCATAAAAATTAAATAATCAAAATCTTTTAGTTTTTCTTTAATTTTATTAATAATTTTAAATCTGTACAATGTTATGAAAGGCCATTCAAGATGCTCTTGAAGAATAACTGTTACATTTTCTGGAATATCTTCCAGTTCACCATCAGTAAAGGCAAAAATATGTTTTTCAGTATTAGTAAGAAAATATTTTTCAATGTTCTCCCAATATTTTGGGAGAAAGTTTAAATAATTTGCCGTTCCTATAAAAATAATAGCTGCTTTCATAGTTGTGTACGAATCCAATCTAATACGTCAATTTTTGGCTTCCAAGTTAATTCACTCTTTGCTTTTGAAATATCTGCAAGGGTTTCTCTCATTTCACCAGGTCTTGCTGGAAGAAAAACTTGATTTTCAGACTCAGTAATAAAATCTGCAATTTCTTGAATACTATAATTTTTTCCATATCCAATATTATATACTTCACCCCATTTATCAAGTTCCTC
>CAZFFN010000121.1:0-10868 GCA_964518165.1 uncultured Thermoplasmatales archaeon | reverse complement strand
CATATGTTGACACAATATATACACTACAATAAACAATAAAAAAAAATATTAAAGCAAAATTTGAGAGATTTTTCTCTCAATATCTCTTTTTAATTTTTTTATCAATAGTTTTTTATTCTCCTAATTGTTTCTGTCTTTTAGGATGGGCTCTATTTTAAGGGGTCTTTAACTCAAAATATTACTTTACTAGGGAGGTGAATTGGGTTAAGAAATATTTAACTCGTAGGGGGATAATTGCTGATAATAATGCTGCAATTGGTATAGGTACACTTATTATGTTTATATCTATGATAATTGTAGCAGGTGTTGCAGCATCTGTAATGATTCAAACAATGAATAGTTTAGAAAATAAAGCACTTGAGGTAGGGCAAGATACAATTAGGGAAGTTTCAACTGGTTTAAGAGTATTACAAGTGACAGGTTACAAATTTAACTCAAATATATCACAATTAGGCATTTTTGTTAGAACACTAGCTGGTTCATCAGGTGTTGATTTATCTGAAGCTTTTGTTTCTATCTCTGATTCTTCTCAAAAAGTTATACTTGATTATACATCAGATGTTTTTAGTAATAGTGTGTCAGGCGGGTTATTTAGTACGATTAATTCTAGTAATCTATCGGATAGTACATATGGGATCATTGTAATTCGTGATTATGATAATTCTTGTAGTGCGACTACACCAGTTCTTAATGATGATGATCTTTTTGTTTTAATGGTAAATACCACGAAATGTTTTTCAGGTATTTCTACAAGAACTAGGGTTACTGGTAGAGTTGTACCAGAAGTTGGTATGAATGGTGTATTTAGTTTTACAACTCCAAGTGCCTATATAGATAACATTATTGAGTTACAATAAAGAAAATAATTGTTGGATTTTTTTATCCGAAGAAGGTTTGAGCAATTTCATATAGTTTCATATTAACTGTCTTTAATTCAGATACTGCCTCAGTTAAGGGTATTGGAACAATTTTGTCTCCCTGTAGTGCTACCATTTTACCGTAGTTTTCATGTTTTATACATTCTACTGCTTCAACACCAAATCTAGTTGCTAGAACCCTGTCATGTGCGGTTGGTGTTCCTCCTCTTTGAACGTGCCCAAGTATTGTAACTCTTGTATCAACATTCATTTGTTTTTTTATTTGATCAGCTAGGTAGTGTCCAATTCCACCAAGCCTTACATTTCCAAATGCATCTTTTTCTTCTGATTGTACAACTAATGATCCCTCGACTTTTTCTTTTGAGCTTGTTTGATTAGACGTATCTTCCTTTTTGGGATGTGCTCCTTCAGCGACTGCTACAATACTGAATTTTTTTCCTCTGTTGTATCTAGATCTTAAGTTTTTACATACTTCTTCTATATCAAATGGAACTTCAGGTATTAGTATCTCATCAGCTCCACCTGCAATTCCAGCCATTGTAGCAATCCATCCTGCGTGTCTTCCCATTACTTCTACAACAATTACTCTATGATGTGATTCAGCTGTTGTATGAAGTCTGTCAATTGCTTCAGTTGCAATTGCAACGGCTGTATCAAAACCAAATGTATAATCTGTACCTGACAAGTCATTATCAATAGTTTTTGGAACTCCAACTATAGGTATATTGATTTCATTTAATTTTGTTGCAACACTAAGCGTATCATCTCCACCTATTGCAATTATTGCATCAATTCCAAATTTTTTTATGTTATCAAGTGTTTTTTGCACGTCTTCATCATTAGTGAATGGATTAGTTCTTGACGAACCAATTATTGTTCCTCCTTTTGGAAGAATACCAGATACAGAATAATCGGTCAATAGTTCCATTTCTCCTTTTATTAATCCTTCCCATCCATTTTTAATACCTAGTATGTCCCAGTTGTATTGTTTTGATTTTTTAACAACTGCTCTAATTACAGCGTTTAAACCTGGGCAGTCTCCACCGCCAGTTAAAATCCCTATTTTTTTCATAAATCCTACATCCTCAAATATTTCAAATATATCTTTTAATTTAAATTGCTAATGTTCTGTGTTTTTTTAATACTTTTTTATGTTGAAAGCATCCCTCCAAATAGATGCTCGACTAGAAAGCTAGTTATTGATACAACCCATACAAATGGAACAAAGTATAAAAAAGTTATATATTTATGGCTTCCTCTTAGAATCTTTAGTGTAAACGCCATCATAAGGCAGTGGATAAAAAGTACAATAAAGACAACTATGAAGTTTTGACTGTACATTTCAGGAGGTATATAATTAAGTATGTTTCCGCCTATATTGCCCATTCCTTCTATATTGCTGAAAGGATCACCGGAAGAGCCAACAATAGTGTTTAGATGTCGGCCTATTATTAAAGATACATATATTGCAAACGAAATACCAAAAGTAATTCCTGCAAATAAAGCAATGCTTGTATTTACAATTGTAAGTTTCTTACTTCTAAGACCTCTTATTTTTCGTATATTTTCAGATATCATTTTTGCTACATTTCTAGGATTAGCTGCTGCATATGTAGCCTCTCGAAACATTTCGCTGGATCTTTGTATATAATTGCTGCCCGTGTCAACTCCAAACCATGCCCATGATGCATCATCATCAATTCTAGTTCTAAGCCTTCTATATAAATCTCTTATATGATGTGTAAGTACACCATAATCCTTTTCACTTAAATAATAAACAGATTCATTTATTTTCCCGCCTCTCATAGTTGAAATTGATCCAAGTGCAGGTAAAAAACCTAAGAAATTCTTTTCTTTTCTAGCAATCTTTTGCTCTTCCATAAATGCTTTTGCTCCAACTAAAAGCAGAGGTGTTAAAGAAATTGCAACTATCAACTCTAAACTTAAAATATCAAGTATCCCTAATTCTAGGTAAAATTTTCCAAAAAATAAAAAACAACCTAAAATAATACTTCCAATAATAGTCGTTTTAAAAGTTCTATCAAGATTTATCTCAATATCTCCTTTTTCATCTGTTATATGCCATAGTTCATCTTGTGGAATCATTGCTTTTAACAGATACATAAGTAGTCCTTCGCTGATTATCAATAAAAACGAAGATAAGAAAATGAAATTAGTCATGTTCTCTGTACCCATAATAATAGGTAGAACAATACCTAAACTCATCACAAATATTATTGCAATAAGCATTGAAACATATACTTCATTTAAAATAACGACATTTTCATTGCTAGATTCATATATGGTTTTGTATTCTTCTATAACTGCTTCTTGCTCTGTTTCAATAAATTCTCTGTGTTCAACACCGCTGTCAAGGCTTTGTGAGAATCTATCAAGAAAATCTTTAAACAGTTTGCTAGGTGTTCTAACAGAAATAAAACGAAATGTTTTTGATAAAGGCAGTTTCCACTGGCTTGAAAGTATACTTATCTTTTTAAGCTCGCCTCCAAGTGCACCATATGCTGATTTACCCCCAAGCATATCCATAATATCTTTTAATGATAAATCAGATATTGCAAGAACTCTTAAGTGAGTTATAAAAAAATGCATTTTTGCATTAATGTCGTTTTCTTTATTTTTCCATGAAATATATGGATAAAATACAGCTAAAAATATTGGAACAATTCCGCCAACAGCAATTGTAGCCATATTAAAATTTATTTCTACTGGTAAGACTATGTTCAATATAACTGGTGTAAGAAATATAATTATACTTAAAAATATCAAAGGAATAAATGTTTTTTTATAAAATTCTTTAGGATTATCAAGTGTACGATAAGAAGTTTTTAGTTGTTGAATAAAACTATTTTTACTAGTTTTTTCCTTTTTTGGTTTTTTCTTCTTTTTTTTCTTATCTGCCATTTTCAAACCTTTATATTATAAAGTTATTGGTAGTCCTTTTATTCCTTCTCTGTAGTAAGTCCATATAAATTGCACTACCTCAAAATAGTCCATTATATCTTCTTCTACCATTCTATCAAGTATTCTTTTTCTTTCTTCATATACTTCATATATCTCACTTAAATCTTGATAACCTGCGGTTTTTGCAATTCTTTCTTCAAGGATGTAGCTGTTTCTATTAGCTGTAAATTTATGTTCATCTTTCATTGCATCCCATTCAAATGCCGTTCGTGACATTATACCATCTACTTCTCTGTTGTATCCTTCAATTTCGTCAATGTTTGTAACCCTTCTCATTAGTTTTCCATCACGCTCTATTGCAAGCTGAATTACTACAAAATCTAGATTATCCATGAATGTTTTTGGAACATTTATCGGGTCACTAGTGAAACGCTGTATTACCTTAGTTACACTATCTGCGTGAAAAGTAGTCATACATGGATGACCCGTCTGCATTGCACCAAATACAATATTTCCTTCAGCTCCTCTCACTTCACCAGGTATAATATATTCCGGTCTGGATCTTAATGCTGCTCTCAATAGATCAAACATTGTAACTCTTCCCTCAACTGGCCCAGAATCTTTAGTTAAAAGCTGCTGCCATACTTTGTGTGGTACTTGCATTTCAGGTGTTCCTTCTGCTGTATATATCTTTCTTTCAGGTGGAATAAAAGGGATTATTGCATTCATCGTAGTTGTTTTTCCACAAGCAGTTCCACCGCATATAAAGAAGTTTCTACCATACTCACAGCAAATCCATAAATAAGATGCAATACCTGAACTAAGTGTTCCCCATTTTATCAGTTGAGTTACACTAATCGGAGTTTCAGTGAAACGACGAATTGTCATGCTTGGACCCTTTATACTAATTGCATCACTATAAACTAGATTTCCACGGCTACCATCTGGTAGAACTCCGTCTGTTATTGGATTACCTTCACTTACAGGAGTCCCCATCTTTTCACTTAATTTTCTAGTAAATTTATCTGCATCATCCTTACTTATCCCTTTATTTGTTTTAATCATTCCAAAGATTTTATGGATCAGATGTATCTTTTCACCAGCGATTATATGAATATCTTCAAGCCATGGATCACGCATAAGACTCTCAATTTCACTAGTTCCAACAATATTTTTCAAAATATAGTATTCAATTGCTTTTTTTTGGGTTGATGTTGCTTTTATCTTTGTAATTTTTTTATTAAATAGTTTCTTTTTATCATTTGTTTCAGCTTCTACTGCTTTTTCATCTATCTCAATTGTTTCGTCGATTAGTTCTTTTAATATTGATTTAAGTTCTTCATCTGATTTGACACTTTTTTTTTGAGGTGCTTTTTTAACAATTAATTTTAGTAATAGATCATGTTTTTTTTGCTCATTTTTGTCTAGTTGCGGCTCAATTGAATGATACTCTTTTTCATCCATATCTGATGTTTTATAAACATGTACAAAAACAAGACCTTGAGCTGCATATATAAGGTTAGGATTCTTTTCGTCTCTAACTTCAAACGGTAAATGTGTATATAAATCAGGAGTGCCAATTTTATTTTTAATTTTATCTAAATATTTTTTTAAATGAGGATTCTTTTTTAGAAGTTCTTTTGTTTCATCCTCCTTCATTTTTGCCATTTAGATTTTCTCTCCCCAAATTTTATATTGAGATGGGTAGGCCCCTAATTCCATCTCTGTAATATGTCCATATGAATTGTACTACTTCATAATAATCAAAAATTTTTTCTTCTATCATTCTTTCAAGGATATGTTTTCTTTTATCGAATTCATCATATATATCCATAGGATTCTGGTAGCCTGCGATTGGTGCGATTTTTTGTTCTAAAATATAGCTGTTCCGGTTAGATTTAAAAAGATGTGAGTCACTTGCTGCATCCCATTCAAATGCTTTACGTGACATTATACCGTCAGCGGCCTTGTTATATCCTTCAATTTCATCTATTGCTATTACTCTGCGAAGTCTTTTTCCTTTTCTCTGAATAGCTAGTTGAATTAATACAATGTCAAGGTTATCCATAAATGGTTTTGGAACGTTTATGGGGTGTCCTGTAAAACGCTGAATTACTTTTGTAACTGATCCTGCATGAAATGTTGTAACAACTGGATGGCCTGTCTGCATAGCCTGAAATACTACTCTTCCTTCTTCTCCTCTTGTCTCACCAGGTATAATGTAATCAGGTCTAGATCTTAAAGCTGCTTTTAATAGATCAGACTCATCAATGTGACTTTCTTTTGGGCCAGTTGATCTAGTAAGCATCTGCTGCCATACCTGATGAGGGACTTGAACTTCAGGTGTGTTTTCAACTGAATAAATCTTTTTTTCAGGTGGAATAAATACAAACATAGAGTTAGAAGTTGTAGTTTTTCCACTTGCAGTTTCCCCACATACAAATATACTGCATCCATATTGAAGTGCAAGCCATAGATATGCACCTATACTTGTATCAAAAGTACCCCAGTTTATAATTTGAGTGATACTAATTGGTGTTTCGCTGAACTTACGAACAGTCATGCTAGGCCCTTTTAGACTAACATCTCTACTATGGATTATATTTACACGGCTTCCATCTGGTAGTGTGCCATCTGCAATTGGCTGACCTTCACTTACAGGACTTCCAATTTTTTCAGCAAATTCCTGGGAGAAAGTATCAGCCCATTTATTATCTATATATATGTTTGTTTTAACTAGATCGAATACCTTATGGATAAGGTGAACATTTTCTCCAGTTATTATATGAATATCTTCAATGTATGGATCTCTCATAAAAGGTTCAAGTGGTCCACCACCGACAATATCTTTAGTGATATCATACTCGATATTCATTTTTTCAATGGAGCTTACTTTTATTTTTCCCCCCTTTGATTTAACTATTTTTCCTGCTGATTTTTCATCTATTGCTGTTATTTTTCCTATAACCTTGCTGATTGCTTTTCGGAGTTGATCTTGAGTTTTTATAAATTTATTATAGTTTGGTGCTTTTTCGTACATTAATTCAAGTATTTTTTCTTTTTTCTCAAGTTCAACGTCATTTAATATAGGGGCTATTGCTCGATATTCAATGCTTTCCATATCTTTTGTTTTTATAAGATGAATAAATACAACACCTTTTGTTGTATAGATAATATTAGGTTCTTCTTGTTCTTTGACATCTCTTGGAACTTCACTATAAAATTCAGGCATTTCTACTTTTTTTGAAAAATCATCAACATATCTTTTAAGGTGGGGGTTTTCTTTCATGAGTTTTTTTACTTGTTCATCATCAATTTGTGTCATATCTTTTACTCCTTAGAAAGCAACTCCGCTTGTTTCAATTGTAAGCCCTACACCGGGTCTTACTGAAAAAGTAGTCATTGGTTCATATTTATGGTTAGCACCATTAAATTTCTCAAGATATATATTGTGAACAATTCCGACACCAGGCATGGATTCTCTTGTTATTTTGTAATGTATGTCACAAATCATTCGAAACGCATTATGGATTTGTTCAGGCCATTCATTTGGGTTTCCTGTGACAATAATAATTTTCCCTGATCCTTTTAATCTATTGAAAAAACTTGTGAGTTCCACAAGGTTGTCTTCATTTAAACATTCATTTAGAAGGGTTGATAGCGAATCAATAAAGATTATCTCTGGATCAAAAAGTCTCTTACAGGTAATAAGGCCTTCTAAAAATGTATTTTTAGGTTTAGTTTCAGCAAGTGTTACTTCTGTAGATATAAAAAAAAGTTTTCCGCCCATTATGTATTTTCTTATATCATATGATACAGATGCAGTTTGCCTTAAAAAACTTTTAATTGTATATTGAGTTGAAACATACGAGCAAGTTGATCCATTTTTTAAAAAACTAAAACAAAAACGCTGGCAAAAGATACTTTTTCCAGTCCCCTCTTTTCCTTCCATAAAAATTAATGTTCCTTTTGGAATTTCCTGCCCGAATCTCTGGGCAAAACCATCTTTTTCTCCTTTTCTTTCTAGTATTAAAGATTTAGTCGCTCTTGCCATATATTTTTCCCCATCCAAATTTTTGTTTATATTGTAAATAAAAATTCATCATCAATATCTTTTGGTCCTATTAGTCTTAGTTTATGATCTCCAGAATTTATCTCACTTTGATCAATATAGAGACTAACAGTTTCTTCAGGTTGAACCGATGTTAATGTAAAATTATAATTAGCAGTATTTACTATCTCTCCATCGATAAAGATATTAAAAGTATCAGTACTAGTTGGTATTTTTACAATTCCTATATTTTTAAGATAAAAAATGTAATCCGTTGCTGATGATGGAATATGTTCAGGATCGTTTATTATACTAAATTCAATATCAAGTTGATCTTGTACTCTTTCACCTCTTCCTTCAAAACTTCCTGTTACATCTTGTATCACAGCTACAAATACTCCTGATACAGCACCAGCAATAATTACTGATGCGACAAAGAATATGACATGTGTTCCAGTTAAGCTAAATCCCATCTTTTAATCCTCCTTAGGGAACAACAAAAGTAGTATATTCTGATATCCCATTATTTGTTATAACTTTTAATCTTTCGTTTCCCCCACCTTCAATATTTAAAACTGAAAATTCCGCAGTTTTTTCAGGGTAAAGATATGTTTTTGATGAAGTAAATGAACTTAGGTTTCCATTTATCAAAACTTGGAAATAATCTATTTTTAAAGAGACAGCACCCTTATTTCCAACGGCAAAATTTAGATCATAATTACTTCCGTTTGGTGTTGTTACAATACCTGAAATATTTATATCTGTTTTTAGCCTATCTATTGATCTATCTCTCATCTCTTCATATGAATCATGTATATTTGTAACTGTTGGAATGGAGGTTGATACTATAAGCTCAATAGAAATTAATATAGATACTCCAATAATTGCTGTAGCAGCTGACAATGAGAATCCCATTTAATAGCACCTCCAACTAGTTGAGTAAATATTGTGTTGTATTCCCCTCTAATTAATATATTATATCAAAAAACAAGTAAATAAATATTTTTATTTAAGATCGTAGGTTTTCAAGTTCTTTGTAATCCTTGAAATATCTCCTTCGATTCTATCTATAAAATGTTTATCAAAATGTATCCCCTTTAGTTTTTGAATGAAGATAAATGATTGAATATGATCTTTTGATGGTAAATCAGTTATATTTTTATTAGATGTTTTCTCGTGTGTTTTCTCTTGAGTTATACCGTGTGAATAATCGATAAGTTCAATTTTTACATCTTGAGTTATCCATCCAATATCAACATAATAATCAAGAATATTAGATAGATTGTTCTGGCCGCATTTATCTATAAGATATTGAAGCCATTTCATCAAAAGTATTATGCTCTCAGGATCATTTGGAACGTTTTTTAACGGCTTCCAATCCCATTCTCCATCATATTCTACTTTTATATCATCAGTTGTCGATATTTTAGGTTTTTTATAACCTGGTACATTTAGTTCTTCATTAGTAATAGTCTTATTTTCAATTTTATCTAATCTTTCCTGAAGATTTTCTATTGTTTCCATCAATTTTTGAATATCGGAGTTTTCTTCGATTTTACTATCTAACGAATTTTTAGAAAAATCTTTATCTTTTTTATATTCCTTGATTATTTTTGTAATTTTATCAATTAGATTATAGAATTGATCTTTTGTAATTGAAACGTTCTTAGTTTTTAGTTTATTTTCAATTTTTTCTGCTAATCTTTTTGGTAGTTTATTTTTAGTTACTAGGGTAGATAGTTCTCCTGAAAAATCGAAATTTGAATTATTTTTATTGTTAGTTGTACTATCTCCCATATTTATACCTAATTTCTTTTTAACCTTTTAAATTTTCTATAAATTCATCAATTACGTAATCTACTTTTCCTTCAGGCGATAAATCACCAAATGCCTTGTCAAATATTATATCAATATCTGCATCGGTTAATCCTTGAAAAGCATCTTCTTCTAAAATATATTCTTCAGTTTCTATCTGTTGGTTAATATTTACTTCATTTAAGTCTTCTAAGTTTTCTTTAGGCTCTTTCATAGGTGTATTTTCTTCAATGTCTTCATCTTGTATCTTTTCAGATATCTCTTTTTCATCGCTTTCAGATTCTTGATCATCCTGATTTTCATCTGCTGTAACTACATTATTTTCATCTAATTTAGATTCTTCAGATTCATTTGGTGTTGGTGCTTCTATTTCTCCTTTTGCTTCTTTTTCATCTTCATCATTTCCAAGAATTTTTTCTGTATCTATTGTATCTGCAGATGGTTCTTCATCATTGATCCTATTAAGTTTTGCACCTGACCTTGTAGCAAAAGACTCTAATTCACCTGTTCTTTCTTTTAATTGTTCTATCTCTCTAGTAAAATTTTCTAAAGCATCAAGCCTTTTTTTTGTAACTTTTGATAGGCCTACAAAAGGATTCATTTGTTCTGAAACAATTTCATATAAACTTACTAGATCATCAAGATCTTTACTAACTGAATCAAGTTTTTTGTTTAATACAGTTAGTTCTTCCTGATTCTTTTTTATTTGAAAATCAAAATCTTTAATACTTTGGAGAATAGCTCTTTTTTGCTCTAGTCCTTCTCTTGTAGATGTGTCAACGCTTGGACTTTGTTTATTTTCCTCTGGTTTTTTGTCATCAACTTTAATTACTTTTCTAAGTTTTTCTGCGTTGTCCTTTTTTTCATCTTGCTTTTCTTCTGTTTCTTCAGTTTTATTTTCTTCTTTTGGTTTTTCTTCAGAAGGGTTTTTATTTTCACTCTCTGGTTGCTCCGCTGTCTCCTGATTATCTTTTCCCATCTTTAACTTTATTTACACCCCTCCTCTTTTGTATCGTTAAGTAATAACGATTAATATGTATTTATAGTTTTATTTTTCCAAAATAAGTATGACTCTTATTATATATATATCCTTGGGAAATTTTGGCATTGGGACAAAATTCCGTAATTAGTCTTTCAATATGATTACATACGCTCTTCTACCCCGGTATTTTTTAGGAGCATCCACCTTAGCAGAATTACCA